>NZ_AQXL01000131.1 GCF_000376225.1 Effusibacillus pohliae DSM 22757 | reverse complement strand
GTTCTGGAACAGGCAACGCTTGCCGAGCTCGATGCCTCGGTAATTAAAGGCACGAGCGACGTGATTGTGTTTCGCGATGTCGGTTCCAATGACCAGAGTCGTTTCAGAAATTCTCGAAATCCGTTGATTTTGTTTGTTCGATTGGTTAAACTTCATAGTGAGCGTCCTCCTCTAATTAGGGCAGTGAATGTCAACCATTCCGAGACCCAGCATACAGGAGGCGCTTTTTGTTTTGCAAACCGCATTTTAATTCATCACAGGAATAGCTCCTTTCATACTGATTCTATCACAGGCCGTGATAGCGCTGCAGGAGCTCGGAACCTCAGACTTCCTCCCTCATGCTGATTCTACCACAGGATGCAGCGGGTGGTGCCTGGAGAAGCAAACGTATCGAGGCAGGCCGCCAGCGGATGAAAGCGACCGGTCCGGGGAACAATCAGAATGACCCGTATGGGAATCCTTGTGAAGGAGGCCGCGGACGATGGGAGATTTGTATTTTCATGTTGGCGGTACGATCACGGGACATGACTTGCGCCGGTTGGAGCGGGTGTTGCCGGAGATTGACGGGCATGAAACGCTCACCATCGTGATGGAGGCGTCCGATTCGGTTCAGGCGGATGCGCTGACCGTGCTGCTGGACAGGGAAGAGTTTGACCATTACCCGAAGGGCGGGCATTATGACGGCTTTACGATCATCGCCCGCCGCAAGCACTGATCCCATACGGGAGCCCGGCACTCATAAGGGTGCCGGGTTTTCGCGGAGATGGCGACGGGGCTGTTTCTTATCCAACCTTGGCCAGAAACTGGTGGTTGCTCCGGTTGAGCCCGGGTGGATCGTGCGGCCCTATGCACTGGGGAGTGGGCTGGGCGGGCTGGTCAGGTGGTTTTCAGTTTCGCGACCAGTGCCGCATCGGGTGTGACGTACAATGTTTTCTGCCCTTCGTACAAGACCATGCCCGGTTTGGCGCCGTTCGGCTTCCAGACGTTTTTGACCAGCGTGTAATCGACCGGCACATGGCTGGAGTCGCGCGCTTTTGAAAAATAGGCGGCCAGTTGGGCGGCTTCCCGCAACGTGGTTTCCGGCACGTCTTTGGCGCGGATCACCACGTGCGAACCGGGGATGTCTTTCGTATGTAGCCATGTGTCTGACGAATGGGCCAGTTTCATCGTCAGGTAGTCGTTTTGTTTGTTGTTCTTGCCGACATAGATGTCGATGCCGTCGCTCGAGCGGAACCGTTCCGGCTGGCTGGCGGCCGGTTTTTTCTTGCCGCCCGGCTTGCGTGCGGCTTTCAGCACCCCAACTTGTTCCAACTCTTCCCGAATCTCTTCGAGGTCGCCCAAATCGGCCGTTGACAGCGATTGCAGGACGCTTTCCAGGTAGGCGATTCGTTCGCGCGTTTGCGCGATCTGTTGCTCGAGGATCGGAATCGATTTTTTCACTTTGTTGTACTTTTTAAAATAGGCTTGCGCGTTCTCCTGCGGCGACAACTGGGGATCGAGCGGGATCGTGATCTCCGGCAGATCCTCTTCAAAATAATTGACCACGTTCGCCTCCGTCTGCCCTTTCTCCAATTGGAAGAGGCTTGCCGTCAGCAATTCTCCCCAGATGCGGTAGCGGTCGGCCTCCGCCGCTTCGGTGATCGCTTCCTCGAACTTGGCGATTTTGCTACGGTCTTTCTCCAGTTCCGCCAGCAGAATCCGTTCCATGTCGCCCGCTTTTTGGCGGAGCGTGTCGCGCCACGATTTTTCTTCAAAAAATTGCTCCAGGCAGGCGGAAATGCTGTCCCACTCCTGCACATCGCCCGGCACATGCGTCAGCCTGACCGCCGAAAACGCCTTCGGCTTTCCCGACCGGTCGATCACCAGCGTCGGGGAGTATCGATGGTGGAGGAGCGGTTCGAGGAAGCTTTCGAAAATCCGCCATTCCTGCTCGGCGTCCGGCTGAGCAGTATCCTGCTGAGAGGCACCCAATTGACTGGCGTCCGGCTGTTCCGCCGCTGGAGAAGCGGACCGCTCACCAGTTTCCACTCGGGTATTTGCTGGTTCCGACCCGGTCTCGGTCGCCGCAAACCGATGGGCCAGCTCCCGCCCGAGCAGGGGAGAGATTCCGCTGTAATGATTGACCAAAAATTTGTCAAACGGGCCATCATGAGTTTGCCGTTTCGCCAGAAAGCCGGTTTTTGTTTCCGCGAACGGGGAGATTTTGTCCTGTTCGGGCGGCGCTACATACGTGCGTCCGGGCAGCACTTCCCGGTGCCGGCTGGTGGACAGGTTTACGTGCACGATTCCGTCCAGGATGCGGCCGGTCTGCGGGTCGACCAGGATGATGTTCGAGTGGCGGCCCATGATTTCCACCACCAGTTGCTTTTCGCCGAGATCGCCCAGTTCGTCCCGGTTCTCGACATTGATCAGCAGGATCCGCTCATTGTCCACCTGTTCGATTTTTGTAATCCGGCCGCCTTCAAGATGTTTCCGCAGCAGCATGCAGAACATCGGCGGTTCGACCGGATTTTGTCCTTTGTACCGTTCGGCCAGGTGGATGCGGGGAAAGGTCGGGTTGGCCGAGATCAGCAACCGGTAGTTGCGCCCCTGGTTCCGGACGATCAGCAGAAGGTCGCGAGCCAACGGCTGATAGATTTTGTCCACGCGGCCGCCGGCGATCGTTTGCTGCAGTTCATGCGCGACGGCGCGCAGCACAATTCCATCAAACGCCATTCCTCTCACCTCCTCAAGTCACTCCAAGTATACGGGCAGCGGCGGTGTTCGTCAAACGGCCGTTGTCTTTGTCAGACAGGCGCCTGCAGGACTAGAATTGAATGTTGAAAAAAGTTTGTTTGGTTCGATGAGCATAGTGCTGCCGTTTTTGGCTCTGTTTCTCGGGGAACTTGGGATCCACGATCCGAAACATTCTGAGCACCAACTCGATGATGACGATCTTTGTCAAGTCGCTTGTCGGCAACGTATCGAACATCGCCTTCTGTCGGGACTTGCCGCATCGATCACAGGCATCGCCAATATCATCGGTTCCCCTTATCTCGGCCGCCTTGGCGACCGGGTCGGGCAGAGCAAACTGCTGCCAGTGGTGATGTTCATCGCCGGACTGTATGCCACCCCATTGCGGACAGGTTATTTTCACGCTTGGTCAAGCATAGACATGACTAGGGACAAACGATACGACAAAGGGGTGGCACTCGGTGCAGAAGACCAACTGGCATTCTCTGGGTGTTGCGGAATGCCTGCAACTGACAGAGACAACCGTGAACGGCCTGACTTCAAAAGAGGTGGAAGAACGACGGCTGCGGTATGGTGAAAACCGTTTGTCCGAAGGGGAACATGTCTCGCTCTTGTCGCTTTTTTTGAACCAGTTTCGGGATTTTATGGTCCTCGTGTTGCTGGCAGCCACGCTGATTTCCGGACTGCTTGGCGAGTATACGGATGCGATTACGATTATAGCGATCATTATCGTGAACGGGATTCTCGGATTTTTGCAGGAAGTGCGCGCCGAACGCTCACTCGCTTCGCTGAAGCAGCTGGCCGCCCCGACCGCCCACACGATTCGCGACGGGAAAAAAGTGACGGTACCGGCAGCCGAACTGGTGCCGGGCGATATTGTATTGCTGGAAAGCGGTGACCGGGTGCCGGCCGACCTGCGACTGATTCGCTGCCAGTCACTGGAAATCGAAGAATCGTCCCTGACCGGGGAATCGCTTCCGGTCACCAAATCGGTCGACCCGATCGAAGATCCGCTCGCCGGTGTCGGCGATCGCCGGAATATGGCCTACATGGGCACGATGGTGACGCGGGGCAAGGGCGTTGGCGTGGTGGTTGCCACGGGGATGGACACCGAGATGGGGCTGATTGCCGACCTGATCCAGACGGCGGAAGATATGGATACGCCGCTGCAGCGCAGGCTCGAACAGCTGGGCAAGGTGCTCGTCTATGTGGCGCTGGCGATTACAGCCGTTGTGGTGATTACGGGAATTTTGCACGGACACGGGATTTATGAGATGTTCCTCGCTGGTGTGTCTTTGGCGGTGGCGGCGATTCCGGAAGGGCTGCCGGCGATCGTGACGATTGCGCTGGCGCTTGGCGTGCAGCGGATGATCAAACGGCGGGCGATCGTGCGCAAACTTCCGTCCGTCGAGACGCTCGGCTGTGCGTCCGTTATCTGCTCCGACAAGACGGGTACATTGACACAGAACATGATGACCGTTCAACAGGTGTGGGTGAGCGGCCGGTTTTACGACGTGACGGGCAGCGGATTTGAGCCGGAAGGCGAATTTCAGCTGGCGGGAAAAAAAGTGGATCCCCGCAAACGGGACGACCTGCGCCGCCTGCTGGAAATCGGCGCATTGTGCAACAACGCGGAGCTTATACAGGAGAAGGCGGGGAAAAGCGGCGGGCGATGGACCGTCTACGGCGATCCGACGGAAGGAGCATTGCTGGTGCTGGCTGCCAAAGCGGGAATCACGCCGCAGCAGTTGGCGGAGGCGGAACAGCGTTTGGATGAGCTGCCGTTTGACTCGACCCGCAAGATGATGTCGGTGATCACGAAAAATCAGGCCGGGCAAGTCCGCTTGCTGGTCAAAGGAGCGCCGGACATACTGCTCGACCGCTGCACGCACATACTGATTGATGGAAAAGTGGTCCCGATGAGCGCTTCCCTGCGCAAAGCGGTGATGCAGGCGAACGAAACGATGGCGGTCGGCGCGCTGCGCAACCTGGCTATCGCCTATCGCCCGGTCAAGGACCCGGCAGAGCTGAAAGCGGCCGATCCGGAACGCGGCCTGATTTTCATGGGGCTGGTCGGCATGATCGATCCGCCGCGGCCGGAAGTGTACCAGGCGATCGCCAAATGCAAGCGGGCGGGGATCAAGACGGTGATGATCACCGGCGACCATCAGGTAACGGCCGAGGCGATCGCGCGGCAGATCGGGATACTGCCGCCTGGCGGTCTGGTTGTCAACGGAGCCAAGTTGGAAGCGATGTCAGACAAGGAATTGCAAAAAAAGGTGGAAGACATTTATGTCTACGCCCGCGTCTCGCCCGAGCACAAGCTGCGGATCGTCAAGGCGCTGCAAAAAAACGGGCATGTCGTGGCGATGACGGGGGACGGCGTCAACGATGCGCCGGCGATTAAGGCGGCCGATATCGGCATTGCGATGGGCCGCACCGGCACCGATGTGGCGAAAGAGGCGTCCGCTCTCGTGCTGGCGGACGACAATTTTGCCACGATCGTCGCGGCGATTGAAGAAGGCCGGGGGATCTACGACAACATCCGCAAGTTTGTCCGCTATTTGCTCGCTTCTAACGTCGGTGAGATTCTGGTGATGTTTCTGGCGATGCTGGCTGGTCTGCCGCTGCCCTTGCTGCCGATCCAGATCCTCTGGGTGAACCTGGTGACGGACGGCTTGCCGGCGATCGCATTGGGCGTCGATCCGGCGGAAAAAAACATCATGCAGAAGCGGCCGCGCAACCCGAAGGAGAGCATTTTTGCGCGAGGGGTGGGGCAAAAGATTCTGACCAGAGGCATTCTGATCGGGTTTGTCACGCTGGCTGTGTTCTGGTTGACCTATTCGGCCGAACCAAACCACCTGGTGAAAGCGCAGACGATGGCGTTCGCCACATTGGTGATGGCGCAGCTGATCCAGGTGTTTGACTGCCGCAGCGTGGAGGGAGGCATTTTCTCCCGCAACATTCTGGAGAATCCGTGGCTGATTGTGGCGGTCGCCATCTCGGCGCTGCTGTTGATTTCCGTCATCTACGTTGAACCGATGCAGCCGATTTTCAAAACGGTTCCGCTGAACGTGTGGGATTGGATTGCCGTCATGGCGGCGGCCGCCATTCCGACCTTCTCGTTGGCTGCCCGCCGCGCGACGAACCGGATGGCGAGGCGTTCGCGCGTCGCGTACAACCGCTGAGTCGGCGCGATGGCCGATTGCAAGCAGGTAGAAGCTCATCACCCGCCTCACCGGATACTTTGGCGGCGGGTTTTCTCTTCTTTGGAGAAAAAAGACTAGTTTGCCGAAAGAAACGACGTAGAAGCAGGGCTGTTCTCAAAACTCTATCGATTGAGAAACAGCCCTTCTTTTTTGCGAACAAACTCTCTTGAGATAGTCTGTGTTTTTAACAGGTTCATGTGCTGACAAATTTCAATTCGTCCGTCTCTTGATCGTAATCGACAATCAGGTTCCCGCCGTTCAGATACCAAACATCTTCCTCTTCCATAAAAAACGTGATGCCATCTTCCGTTGTGCTGATCCCGGCCGTTCGCGGCGACTCCTTTGCCATGCCCAGCGAAAACCCGCTCTGCACGGTGCTGCAGCCGCCAAGACGGGCGAAAAACCGGATCGCCTCCCCCGGTTTTGCGTCCATTTCCCGCTTGAACCAGTCGACGGCCGTTTTGGTTACGGTTATTTTCATCGTTGAGAAGCCTCCTCCAACAAGCTCGAAACCATTGTATAACGACCCGGCGGGACCGGTAAGCGGTTCGTGCAGATGCAAAATTGAGAAATTATAAGAAAACATGCGAAAAACTTGTCTGACGGCAGCGATTTGCAGTAAAATAAGAAGCACGGAAAGAAGGGGGTTCCATTGATTCGAAGCATGACCGGTTATGGTCGTGGAGAAGCTGTTCAGGAAGGCTATCGCGCTGTGGCCGAACTGAAAGCGGTCAACCACCGATACGCCGAAATTAACCTGCGCATGCCCCGCGATCTGCTCGCCCATGAAGATTCGATCAAACGGCTGATTCTGAAAAAAATCAGGCGTGGGCGGGTTGAGGTGTACATAACGTTTGAGCGGTTGTCCGGCGGCGAACCGGAGATCGAAATCAATCGGCCATTGGCCCGCGAGATCAAACGGGCCGGCGACCACCTGGCGGACGAACTGGGCGTGCGGTCCGACCTGTCGGTTGCGCAATTGCTTCAGTTCGAAGGTGTCATGCAGGTGAAAGAGGCGGAGGCCGATCCCGAACAGGTTGCACGGGTGCTGTCGCAGGCCGTGGCGGAAGCTGCCGAAAAGCTGTGGCAGATGCGGAGCCGTGAGGGGGAGCGGCTGGCGGCCGATTTTGTGGAACGGCTGGACCGCTTGGCCGAGCTGGTTGAGCGAATTGCGGAACGGAGTCCGCTGGTGGTGGAAGAGTACCGGGAACGGGTGCACAAGCGGGTGCAAGAATGGCTGGCCGGCATGGCGGAGCCGGACGAATCCCGGCTGCTGACAGAAATTGCGCTGTTTGCCGAACGGGCGAACATCGAGGAAGAACTGGTCCGGCTGCGCAGTCACATCCAGCAGTTTCGAAGCGCGTTGCGGCTGGCGGAGCCGCTTGGCAGAAAGCTTGATTTTTTGCTGCAGGAAATGAACCGGGAAGTCAATACGATCGGTTCGAAAGCGAACGATCTCGCCATCTCCCGGCATGTGGTGGAAGCGAAAAGCGTTTTGGAACAGATCCGGGAACAGGTGCAAAACGTGGAATAGAGATTCGAATGTAGGAGGAATCCTTGTGAGCATCAAACTGATCAACATCGGATTTGGCAATATCGTCTCGGCGAACCGGATCATCTCGATCGTTTCGCCGGAATCCGCCCCGATCAAGCGAATCATTCAGGAGGCGCGCGACAGGGGCATGCTGATCGACGCAACATACGGACGGCGCACGCGGGCGGTGATTATCACGGACAGCGATCACATTATTTTATCTGCCGTTCAACCGGAGACGGTCGCCCACCGTCTGGTGGCGAAAGACAATCCGCAAGACGACGAAGAATAGGGGTATTTGAATGGTAAAGAAAGGGCTGCTGGTCGTCTTGTCCGGTCCGTCCGGTGCCGGAAAAGGGACTGTCTGCAAGGCGATGTTGCCGACGATGCCGGACTTGGGGTACTCGATCTCCTGCACGACGCGCCAGCCGCGCGAGGGCGAGCAGGAAGGCGTCAACTATTTTTTCAAGACGCGGGAACAGTTCGAGGAGATGATTCGCAATGACGAACTGCTCGAGTGGGCGGAAGTGTACGGCAACTATTACGGCACGCCGCTCCGCTACGTGGAAGAGGAGTTGGCGGCCGGGCGGAACGTCCTGCTTGAGATCGACATCCAGGGTGCGCTGCAGGTGAAGCGAAAATATCCGAACGGCGTGTTTATTTTCCTGATTCCGCCGTCGCTTGCCGAATTGAAAAAGCGGATTCTCGGGCGCGGCACGGAGACGGAGGAATCGTTCAAGCTGCGGTTTGGCTCCGCCGCGGAAGAGATGAAGCATATCCATGAATATGATTATGTAGTGGTCAATGATGAGGTGGAAAAAGCGGTTGAACGGATCCGCTGCATCATCCACGCCGAATTGTGTTCGGTCAAACGCAATCGCGAGTATTATATGAGGTTGATCCAGGAGGGACAAAACGATGCTGTATCCTTCGATTGACAAGCTGATGGAGAAGGCGGACAGCAAATACCTGCTGGTTGTGGCGGCCGCCAAACGGGCCCGTCAGCTGCAGGAGGGCGCCGAGCGGCGGGTGAACGTCAATTCGAACAAACATGTGACAGTTGCGCTGAATGAGATCTATCAGGATAAAATCCGGTATACCCGCAGCAAGTAGGACCGAAACAACCTGCATAGGGTTGTTTCTTTGTTTGTTTCATAACCGACCGGTTCGGTTGCCGAGAGGAGTGGAAGCGTCGTGAAAGGCAAAGTGATCTTGCTGGGGGTGTCCGGGGGGATAGCCGCTTACAAGGCGGCTGGGCTCTGTTCCGCGCTGGTGAAAGAGGGAGCGGTCGTGCATGTGATCATGACCGAGTCGGCGACCCGCTTCATCGCACCGCTGACGTTTCAAAGCCTGGCCAAGACAGCGGTGATCACCGATATTTTTGCGGAGCCGGATCCGGGGGAAATCAGCCACATCGCGCTGGCGGACAAGGCGGATCTGGTGGTGGTGGCGCCGGCGACCGCCAATGTGATTGCGAAAGCGGCACACGGATTGGCTGACGATATGCTGACCACCACCCTGTTGGCGACGCGGGTGCCGGTCCTGTTTGCCCCGGCGATGAATGTCAACATGTATCACAACCCGGTCGTGCAGGACAATCTGGCACGGCTGCGGGCCCGCGGCTGGCTGGTTGCGGAGCCGGGGGAAGGGCCGCTTGCCTGCGGCTATACAGGCAGAGGGCGGCTGCCGGAACCGGAGGAGTTGGTCGACGTGATCCGGGCGATTTTTCGGCAAAAAAAGGACATGCAGGGGTTGCGGGTGCTGGTGACAGCCGGCGGAACGCGGGAGCGGATCGACCCGGTGCGCTACCTGACGAACGATTCGAGCGGAAAAATGGGCTTTGCCCTGGCGGAGGCGGCCGCCCGCCGCGGGGCCGACGTAACCCTTGTGACCGGAAACACGACGCTGCCCCCTCCTGCCAACGTGCGCGTGGTGCCGGTCGAATCGGCACTTGACATGCATCGGGTGGTGCTGGACTTGCTGCCGCAGCAGGATGTGGTGATCAAGGCGGCGGCGGTGGCCGATTACCGGCCAGCTTTGGCGGCCGAGCGGAAGATCAAGAAAACGGGAGACCGGCTGACGATCGAGTTGGTCCGCAACCCGGACATACTGGCTGACATCGGGACGCGCAAAACAGATCGCCAGGTGATCGTCGGGTTTGCCGCCGAAACGAACGATGTGGTGACCAACGCAGCCGCCAAGCTGCGCGCCAAAAACGCCGATTTGATCGTCGCCAACGATGTTTCGCAGGAAGGGGCCGGTTTTGGCTCAGATACGAACATTGTGTCGCTCGTTCGGCCGGATCGGCCGGTGCGGGAGTTGCCGCAGATGAGCAAGCGGGATGTGGCGGAAGCGATCCTCGATGAGATCCTGGCGATTCGGAAGGATCGGCTATGACTGCGAGTGCAGGGGTTCGGTTTGCGGAAGTGATCGTGGACGTCCATTCCCGCGATCTGGACCGGCCGTTTCATTACCGGATTCCAGACCGATTTTTGCCGAGCGTGCAGATTGGTGCCCGGGTGATTGTGCCGTTTGGGCCGCGCCAGGTTGAGGGGTATGTGATCGGATTTTCCGAACAGCCGGATGTGGAGCGTGTAAAGGAAATTTTGGACGTGTTGGATGAACAGCCGCCGCTGACGGAAGAACTGGTCAAGCTGGCAGACTGGATGTCCCATCGGTATCTGGCATCGAAAGCGGCTTCCGTGCAGGCGCTGCTGCCGCCGGGAATGCGGGCGAAAGCGGCCGTTCGGCTGATCCTGTCCGAGGGCGTTGCGGACCAACCGGCAAACGAAGGCGGTTCCGCCACCTTCACTCATCAGGAACGCGAGCTTCTGGCAAGGCTCCGGCAGGGGACTCCCGTGTATAAGGAAAAATTGCTGCAGCAGCATCCCGCCTGGAAAACGGCGCTACAGCGGCTGGTTCAGCGCGGAGTGATCGTTGAGAAGCACGAGGTTTCGCAAGCGGTCCGGACGGTCTATCTGAATGTGGCGAGCTGCCTTCTGCCAGATGCCGATTTTTATGCGGTGGTCGGGCAAATCCCGGAGCGCGCGTTCAAACAGAAGGAAGTCGCCCACTGGATCCGCCAACATGGCCCGGAGGTTCCCGTGCGGGATGTGATTCGAGCCACCGGAGCGTCTTATTCGACGATCAAGGCACTGGCGCAAAGAGGCATCGTCACTCTGTCGCAAATCGAAGAGCGTCGCAATCCTTATGCCAACCGGTTCGACGGTCCGCTGGAGCGGCCGTTGCAGCTGACCGATGCGCAGGCCCGGGCGCTGAACGCGATTGTCGGGGCCCTTGAGGCGGGGAGTCCGGAGCGGATTTTATTGCAAGGCGTCACCGGCAGCGGAAAAACGGAAATCTATCTGCAGGCGATCGCCGCAACGGTGGCGCAGGGCCGGCAGGCGATCGTGCTGGTGCCGGAGATTTCGCTGACGCCGCAGATGGTCGAGCGGTTCAAGCGGCGGTTCGGCGGTCAGGTGGCGGTGCTGCACAGCCGTTTGTCGCAGGGGGAGCGGTATGATGAATGGAAGCGCATCCGCCGCGGTCAAGTCTCGATCGTCGTGGGGGCCCGTTCGGCGATTTTCGCCCCGTTGGAAAAGATCGGCCTGATCGTGATCGATGAAGAGCACGAATTGTCTTACAAACAGGAAGAACAGCCGAAATATCACGCGCGCGAGGTGGCGTGGCAGCGGTCGCTGCATCATCGGGCGGTGTTGCTGCTCGGTTCGGCGACGCCATCGCTGGAAACCCGGCATATGATAGAACAGGGGAAAATCAGGCGGCTGCTGCTCCCCACCCGCTATAACCAGCGGCCGCTGCCCGCTGTCAAGCTGGTCGACATGCGGCAGGAACTGCAGGCGGGCAACCGGTCGATGTTTTCCCGCGAGCTGCACCGGCTGATTCTGGACCGGCTGGAAAAACGGGAACAGATCATCCTCTTTTTGAACCGGCGAGGCTATTCGACGTTCATTCTGTGCCGCAACTGCGGTTACGTGGCGCGTTGTCCCAACTGCGACATTTCGCTGACCTACCACCAGGCCAAAGGGTTCGAGATGCTGCGCTGCCATTATTGTGGTCATTCGGAACCGTCCGTGGCGAGATGTCCCGCCTGTACAAGCCCTTACATCCGCACATTTGGAGCGGGTACGCAGCGGGTGGAAGAGGAGTTGCACAAGGTGTTTCCGGCCGCCCGCGTGATTCGCATGGATGTTGACACAACCGGCACGAAAGGCAGTCATGAACGGCTCTTGCGGCAGTTTCGGGAGGGGCAGGCGGAAATTCTCCTGGGCACGCAGATGATCGCGAAAGGGCTCGACTTTCCGCGGGTGTCGCTGGTCGGTGTGATCACGGCTGATACGTCTTTGCATCTGCCTGATTTTCGGGCGGCCGAGCGGACGTTCCAACTGCTGACGCAGGTGGCGGGACGAGCCGGTCGGCATGAAACGGCAGGAAGCGTACTGATCCAGACGTATCATCCGGAACATTATGCGATACAATACGCGGTAACCCAGGACTATGAAGAATTTTACCGGCAGGAAGTGCAAATCCGCCGGACGCTCGCCAATCCCCCGTTCTGTGAGCTGACCGTGTTTACGATGCAGCACCAGGACCGGGAGAAAGCGGAGCGGTTGATCCGCAGGCTGGAAAAAAAACTGCGTGCCGCGCTTCAATCGGTGCCGAACGTGCAGGTGCTGACGGCCTGCCCGGCGCCGCTGTCAAAGCTGAACGGCAAATACCGCTACCACCTGTGCGTGAAATGTACCGATTTTGCAACTGTACGACCGGCCTTATTGGAAGGATATCTGGAATACAGCCGGCTCGCCCGGCAACAAGAGGGGACACTGACTGTCGACGTGAACGCCCAGATGATTCTGTAAAGCTGATCGTCACTTTCACGGGAATTTTAAGGGGGGTGTGATAGAAATGGCGATCCGTATGATACGGCTGGAAGGTGATCCGGTGCTGCGGCAGGTGGCGAAGCCGGTGCCGGAGATTACGAAGAATATTCTGAAACTGCTGGACGATATGGCGGAGACGATGTATGACGCGGAAGGCGTCGGGCTTGCGGCGCCGCAGGTCGGCGTGTCGAAACGGGTGATCGTGATGGACTGCGGCCAGGGTCTGATTGAGATGATCAATCCGGAAATCATAGACAAAGAAGGGGAACAGATCGGGCCGGAAGGCTGCCTGTCGATTCCCGGAGTGACGGCCGAGGTGCGCCGGGCCAACCGGGTGGTGGCGAAAGGGCTGAACCGGCACGGGCAGGAAATCACTGTCGAAGGGGAAGGCTTGCTGGCCCGCTGTATTCAACACGAAATCGACCATTTGAACGGCATTCTGTTTACCGATTATGTCAATCCGCTCGACTTGCTGAAAGTCAACAAATAGGTTGCGACAAGGGGGTGGGAGGATGCGGATACTCTTCATGGGAACTCCCGATTTTGCCGTTCCCAGCTTGCGTGCATTGCTCGCCGGCGGGTACGAGATCGCCTGTGTGGTAACGCAGCCCGATCGGCCGAAAGGCAGAGGCAGGCAGTTGGCACCGCCGCCGGTCAAAACGGCCGCGCTGGAACACGGGCTGCCGGTGTCCCAGCCGGAGAAAATTCGGTCGGAAGAAGCGCTCGCCTATCTGGAAAGCTTGCGGCCGGATCTACTGGTGACCGCCGCCTACGGCCAGCTTTTGCCCGCCCGTTTGCTGGACATGCCAAGGCTCGGCTGCATCAATGTGCACGCTTCGCTGCTGCCCCGCTACCGGGGAGGGGCCCCGATTCACCGCAGCATCCTCAACGGCGATCGGGAGACGGGGGTCACGATCATGCGCATGGTGCAGGCGCTGGATGCGGGGGACATGCTGGCGCAAGTCCGGGTTCCGATCGAGGAGACTGACACGGTCGGCACGCTGCACGACAAGCTGGCGGAAGTCGGCGCGAAACTGCTTTTGGAAACCATCCCGAAAATCGTCGACGGCACCATCACGGAAACCCCGCAGGACGAATCGCTTGTTACATACGCACCGAATTTGACGCGCGAAGACGAACGGATCGACTGGGCAAAAGACGCACGGGCCATCTACAACCAGGTGCGCGGCCTGAATCCGTGGCCGGTCGCGTTCACCACACTGGGCGATAAAATCTTCAAGATCTGGTGGGCGGAAATCGTCGATCCACATGCCGTGACCGGCCACCCGCCCGGCACGGTGCTGCGGACGACGAAAGACGCGATTGTAGTGCAAACGGGAAAAGGCATCTTGGCGATCAAGCAGTTGCAACCGGAAGGAAAACGCCGGATGAGTGCGGAGGAACTGCTGCGGGGACAAACTGTGGAAGCGGGGAATCGATTTGGCGATGCAAACCGGGAACCGTAAGCACCAACTGACCGCAAGGGAGATGGCCCTGCAGGTGCTGCTGGCTGTCGAACAGCAGGCCGCCTACAGCAATCTGGCGCTGCAGGCGGCGTTGGCGAGGCATCCGCTGCCTGCCAACGAAAAAGCGCTGGCCACCGAAATCGTATATGGAACCGTTCAACGGTTGAACACGATCGATTACCGGCTGCTGCCCTTTTTGAAACAACCGCTGACGAAGCTGGACGATTGGGTGCGCAATCTGTTGCGGCTGAGCGTCTACCAGCTCGACTATCTGGAGCGGGTGCCGCCGTTTGCGGTGATTCATGAAGCGGTTGAAATCGCCAAACGGAAAAATCCCCGCTTGTCCGGATTTGTCAACGCTGTGCTGCGCAACTTGTTGCGGGCGGGACAGCCAGATTTTCCTCCGTTTGAACAAGACCCGGTTCGCCATTTGTCGCTCGTGCACTCCCACCCGGAGTGGCTGGTGCGGGAGTGGATCGGGCAGTATGGTGCCGAGGAGACGGCTCGCATCTGCCAGGCGAACAATCAGCGCCCCGCCCTATCTCTGCGGGTAAACCGGTTGCGTGCGACGCGGGAAGAGGTGCTCGCGGCGCTGGCGAAAGAAGGGCTGGCAGCCCGGCTGTCGGCCGTTTCTCCGGACGGGATCGTACTGGCGACCGGAACGGACGTGACAAAATTGCCCCCTTTCCAGGAAGGGCTCTGTACGGTCCAGGATGAAAGTTCGATGCTGGTCGCACTGTGTGTCGATCCGCAGCCGGGTATGCGAATTCTCGATGCTTGCGCCGCTCCTGGCGGCAAAACGACCCATCTGGCGGAGCGGATGGAGGACCGCGGGGAGATCGTGGCGGCCGACATCCATGAACACAAAATCGGTCTGATCCGAAACGCGACCGCCCGACTCGGATTGCGATCGGTGCAGCCGATTGCCGGTGATGTGCGGGAATTGGCAGGATCGCTGGGGCAGTTTGATGCTGTCTTGTTGGACGCCCCCTGCTCCGGATTCGGCGTGATCCGCCGGAAACCGGACATCAAATGGCGGAAAACGCAGCAGGATGCAATCGCGATCCGGGGCGTGCAAACGGATTTGATCCGTAAGCTGGCCGACTCGGTGAAACCGGGTGGTATCCTGGTCTACTCGACTTGTACGATCGAGCGGCAGGAAAATCAGGAGATTATAAGGAATTTTTTAAGGGAACGAACCGATTTTCAAATCGCACCGCTGAGCCCCCTCCTGCCGGAGGATGTAGCGAAAACCGCCGTTTCGCCGGATGGGTGGGCCCAGGTGCTACCGCACCATTTTGGCACGGACGGATTTTTCATATGCCGAATGCGAAAACTGATGGACAACAGGGGGTGATCGAGATCGAGACACTGCTGCAGCTTACGAGACAAAAAACGGAATTGTACGGCCTGTTGCCGAACGAGATGGAACAATGGGTGAGCGAGCTGGGCCAGCTGAAATTCCGCGCCAGGCAGATCTACAACTGGCTGTACAAAAAAAGGGTGACCACGTTCGACGAGATGACCGATTTGCCTGCCGCGTTCCGCGAACAGTTGAAAGAAAAAGCGGTCATCGGGACGATGAAGGAAGTGACCCGTCAGACCTCGCGCGACGGAACGGTCAAATTGTTGCTTGAACTGCACGACGGCAGCACGGTGGAAACGGTTTTGATGCGCCACAATTACGGGAACTCGGTGTGTGTGTCGACGCAGGTCGGCTGCCGCATGGGCTGCACATTCTGCGCTTCGACGTTGGGCGGGCTGATTCGCAATCTGTCGGCCGGCGAAATCGTCGAGCAACTGATGTTTTTCCAACGGATGCTGGATGCGGAGGGCGAACGCGTTTCCTCGGTCGTGCTGATGGGGTCGGGAGAACCGCTTGAGAACTACGATGCGGCGATGAAGTTTGTCGATATCATCACCTCTCCCGAGTCGGTCCACATCGGGGCCCGTCACATTACCGTATCCACCAGCGGTCTGGTGCCGGCGATTCGCAGGCTGGCGGATGAACAGCGGCAAATCACGCTGGCGATCTCGCTGCATTCTCCGTTTGACGAACTGCGTTCCTCGATGATGCCGATCAACCGGGCGTGGAACATTGAAAAACTGATGGATGCCTGCCGCTATTACTGGAACAAGACGGGGCGCCGCTTGTCGTTCGAATACGCGTTGATCGGCGGGGTGAACGACGATCTGCGGCACGCGCGGGCGCTCGCCGATTTGTTGCGCGGCATGCCGTGCCACGTCAATCTGATTCCGGTCAACTATGTGCCGGAACGAAATTACCAACGTACGCCAAAAGAGCAGATTCGAGCATTTGTCAACGAACTGCAGCGACTGGGAGTGAACGCAACGATCCGCCGGGAAATGGGACACGACATCGCGGCCGCTTGCGGCCAGCTGCGGGCGGAACAGGGGAGAAGCTAGGGGGGGAGTGAGATGGAGTACGCCGCGAAAAGCCATATCGGGCTGGTTCGGCAAATCAATGAGGATGAGTTTGCCCTGCACATGGACCTTGATCCGTATCAGGTGGTACTCGTTGCAGACGGCATGGGAGGTCATCTGGCAGGCGAAATCGCTTCTTCGATCGCGGTTGAGGTGGCGGGACAGGAACTGCGCCAGAAGCTCAGCGGCAAAACGGAGGAAGAAGCGGAGCCGGAACTGAGCGATTACATTGTGGAATCGATCTTGCGGGCGAATGAAGAGATCTATCAGCGCGGACGCAGTTCCAGCGGCTATGCCGGGATGGGAACGACAATCGTCGCCAGCATTGTGAGTCCCCGTTCGATCACCCTGGGCTATATCGGAGACAGCCGGGGATATCTGGTGACGCCGAAGGGCATCACCCAATTGACGGATGATCATTCGCTGGTGAACGAATTATACAAAAACGGCCAGTTAACCGAGGAAGAAGTGAATGCTCATCCGCAGAAAAACATTTTGACCCGCGCTTTGGGGACCGATATGCAGGTGGAAGTGGATCTGATCCGGACCACCTGGCAGGAAGGGGACATCCTGCTACTGTGCACCGACGGATTGACTAACCTGGTAAGCAACGGCGAGATCGCCGAGGTAATGAGCCAACCGGGTAGCCTGGATGACAAGATCAACCGGCTGATTGACCGGGCGCTGGAGGAAGGCGGTAATGATAATATTACCGTTGTGGCACTGCAAAATACGGGCAAGCGGAAACGGGGTGAGACGCAGTGATCAGAAAAAAACTCGCCAATCGATACGAGATTCTCGAGCGGATCGGCGGCGGCGGCATGGCCATCGTCTACCGTGCGCTCGACACCGTTTTGAACCGCTATGTATCGGTCAAGGTCCTGCGTCCGGAGTTTGTGGCGGACGAAGATTTTGTCCGCCGGTTTCGGCGGGAAGCGCAATCGGCAGCCAGCCTGTCCCATCCGAACGTGGTCAACATTTACGATGTCGGGGTGGAAGGCGAGACGTATTTTATCGTGATGGAATACATCAATGGCAAGACGCTGAAAGAGATCATCCAGGAGCGAGCGCCGCTGCCCGTGGCGGAAGCGGTCGAGATCGCCAAACAGATCTGTTCGGCGCTGCAGCACGCCCATGAACGTCAGATCGTGCACCGCGACATCAAGCCGCACAACATCATGATCGGCAGGGACGGTCACGTGAAGGTGACCGATTTTGGCATCGCGCGGGCGGTCAGTTCCAGCACGATCACCCATAACGGGTCGGTGATCGGATCGGTGCATTATTTTTCACCGGAACAGGCGCGCGGTGCGATCACCGATGTGAAATCGGACATCTATTCGCTTGGTGTCGTCCTGTATGAGATGCTGACCGGGGAGCTGCCGTTTTCCGGCGAGAGTCCGATCTCGGTGGCCTTGAAACACTTGCAGGAACATTTTGTCGAACCCCGCCAGTTGAATCCGAAGATTCCGCAAAGCGTCGAGAACATTATTCTGAAAGCGCTGGCGAAAAATCCGGAAGTCCGCTACCAGTCGGCCAAGGAAATGTTCGTCGATCTCGACCAGGCGTTGCAAAACCCGAACGTAGCGAAATTTACCGTACCGGATCCAACCGCTTTTACGCAGCCGACGATTCAGATCCCGGCCGCCGTTTTACGGGAACATTCACCCGCCAAAGCGGACGCAGGGCAGGAGAACACGGAACAGCCGAAGCGGAAAAGGAGCCTCTGGAAAACGGTCGCTTTCGTTCTGATGTGGCTGCTGATCGGGGCGCTGGGTGTGTCGGCCGGGTTTCTGATCGTCAACAAGCTGCTGAACGTTCCCGAGGTGACGATGCCGAATGTCGAGGGAAAGAGATACGAAGAAGCGGTCGACCTGTTGAAAAAATTCGGCTTCAAGGAAGAGAATATCAAGCGGGTGGACACCAAAGATCCGGGTGACACCAATCGGCCGCCGATGCAAGCCGGCTTTGTTTTCGAGCAAGACCCCAAATCAAACGTGCGGGTCAAGACCAGCCGGGTCGTGACGCTCAAAGTCAGTCAGGGGCCGGAAGCGGTGATCATGCCGAATTTGGTGGGAATGGACGAGCAAAGGGCGCGGGATGAACTGGCCAGGCTGCACCTCGATCTGAACTCTGTAAAATTTATCACAAAACCGAACGATGCAGAAAAAGGAACCGTCTTCCAGCAAGTTCCTCCCCAGCAGGTGCAAGTGCTCCCCGGACAAACGCAGATCGAAGTGTACATATCGTCTGGACCGGAATTGGCAACGGTTCCTGACGTGCGCACTTTGTCCGTTGCGGACGCATCTGCGAAAATTCGGGCTGCAGGATTCCAGGTCGGCGACATCGCGTCCGATTACAGCTATACGGTCGACAGCGGCTATGTGACGAAACAAGACCCGCTCGGCGGAGAAAAGCCGAAAGGATCGAAGGTCAATCTGTGGGTGTCAAAAGGCATGCCGCCCGACGCGAAACGGCTGTCGTATAAAGTCAAGGCGGAACCGGATCCTGGGGCTATCGTAACGATCACGATCAGGCGGAAAGATGCGCGAGGAGCGCAAACGGTGGTCGATAACGAGAAAATCTCGCAGCCGAAAGAATACCCGGTGGAACTGATTCTTGCCCCCAATACCACGGGCGAAATTGAAGTGTACGAAAACGGACAGTTGAAAGATAAGAAAACGGTACCTTATCCGCAGTAAGGGAGGAAGCGATGCCGGAAGGAATGATTGTCAAGGCGCTGGCCGGTTTTTACTATGTGCTGGTGGGCGATCGGCTCTACCAGTGCCGGGCCCGGGGCATTTTCAAGAAGCGGGGTGTGTCGCCGCTGGTTGGCGATCGCGTGCTGTTCACCCCGGTCGGCGGGCAGGAAGGAGTGGTCGAGGAGATCCTGCCCCGCTCCGTCGAATTGGTGCGCCCGCCGATTGCCAACGTTGATCGGGCGGTGTTGGTGTTTTCCGTGAAAGAGCCCGATTTAAACCGGCGGCTGTTGGATCGGATGCTGGTTTTGATTGAAAAAGCGGGCATCGAACCGGTCTTGGTACTGACTAAGATCGACCTGTTGGAACAACCGGACCTGCTCGATGCCGAGATCGCTCCGTATAGTGCGATCGGTTACCCGGTGTATCGGGTGTCGGCGAAGCAAGGCGTCGGGCTGGAGGAAGTCCGTTCGTTGTTCGTTGGCAAAATTTCCGTCCTGGCCGGACAATCGGGAGTCGGCAAATCGTCGCTGCTCAATGCGCTGTATCCTTCCCTCAACCTGAAAATGGGCGAAGTTTCGCACAAGCTGGGGCGCGGCCGGCATACGACACGGCATGTGGAACTGATCCCAGTCGATTCCAGTTCGTTTATCGCCGACACGCCGGGCTTTAGCCAACTCGATTTCGGCGAGTTGGAACCGGCCGAGCTGGATCAGTATTTCCGCGAGATTGCCTGCTTGAGCCAGGATTGCTATTACCGGGAATGCGAACATGAATCGGAACACGATTGCGCCGTACGCAAGGCGCTTGCGGAAGGCAAACTGGACGAAATTCGCTACCGGCACTATTTGGAGTTCCTGTGGGAAGTGCGGAAAACGAAAGAAGGAAGGTATTCGTAGATGATCAAAATAGCCCCATCCATTTTATCGGCCGATTTTGCCAAGTTGGGGGACGAAATCCGGGTGATTGAACAAGGCGGGGCCGATTATGTGCACGTCGATGTGATGGACGGCCACTTTGTCCCCAATCTAACGATCGGTCCGTTGATTGTGCAGGCGATCCGGCCGCATACCCGGTTGCCGCTGGATGTGCATTTGATGATCGAACAACCGGATCGCTACATTCCCGATTTTGCCAGAGCGGGGGCGGACATCATCTCGGTGCATGCGGAAGCGTGCCCCCATCTGCACCGTACGATCCAATTGATTAAATCGGTCGGCGCCAGAGCGTCCGTCGCGCTGAATCCGCATACCCCCTTGGCGATGATCGAGCACGTGCTCGACGATCTGGACATGGTCCTGCTGATGACCGTCAATCCAGGGTTTGGCGGGCAAAAATTCATCGGCTCCGTCGTGCCGAAAATCCGCTCGTTGCGCCAATCGCTCGATGCCCGCGATCTGCGGCACATTGACATTGAAGTGGACGGAGGAATCAATCCGGAAACTTCGGCGATCGTGCGGGAGGCGGGCGCCAACGTGCTTGTGGCCGGCTCCGCCGTCTACGGAGCACCCGACCCGGTGGAAGCGATTCGACTCATACGCGGGTAAAACTCTCACGACAGTGACGTGAAGCTTCCAAGCGAATCCCCATTTTTTCAAAAAGGATATGGGGCGACTGGGAATTCATTAATAGATCTCCACTTATTTCCTTTTGAATCGATCAGCATAATTCGTACACTTGGGTCATATCCCTGAACAAGAGGGATTGGCCCTTTGTGTTTGGTTTGGCACATTTTGAGGGAACGGGAATATATATAGTACCGACGGTAACCGCCCAAGGGCGGATGCTCCTTCAACCCGTCTCAGGCGGTTTGTGCGAGTGGGGTGCGGACTGATCAAACTGGAGGAGGGGTCACATTGCGGTTTTATACCATCAAGTTACCTAAGTTTCTCGGCGGTATCGTAAAAGCAATGTTGAATGTGTTGAAGAAAGACTGAGCCTGCGAAAGGAAAAACGCGCGACACTCAGATCGCGCGTTTCACTTTGCCCGCTTTCAGACAGCGGGTGCAAACATGAATCCGTTTTACCGAACCGTTCACAAGCGCACGAACGCGTTGAAGATTGGGTAACCAACGACGTTTGGTCACAATATGGGAATGGGAGATCTGATTCCCCGTTTTCGGATCCTTTCCACAAACCGCGCAACGTTTTGCCATGCTGGGCACCTCCTTGCATAAGACTGACTTGCTTATCTTACCATAGAAAACAGAACCCTTGCAAGATGGCTTTTCCTTTGTCGGAAATTGTAGTAGAATGATGCTTACTACGCCCATCATTCCCAGAATTTTTGGTGGGCTTGAGCGATTGACAGGCCAGCGGGCGGTTTGCCGATACCAGGCCCGTCATGGCGTTTTGGAGGTGCTGGACATGCCGAAAGTATTGCACAACGAATTGGGGAAAGTTGCAATTGAGGAGAGTGTGATCGCAACGATCGCCGGTTTTGCGGCACTCGACTGTTACGGCTTGGTAGGGATGGCCTCTCAAAAGAAAGTGAAAGACAGCATCAGCGAATTGCTGGGGCGCGACAATCCCGGTCGGGGAGTGGAAGTTCACGTGCAGGACGACCGGGTGATCGTTGATCTGCACATTATTGTCAGCTATGGCACGAAAATTTCGGTAGTGGCCCATAATGTCATGGAAAAGGTGAAGTATACTCTGGAAAATACCCTGGGCGTGGAGGTTGACCAGATCAACGTGATCGTTCAGGGCGTCCGGGTGAGCGGCGAGAAGTAAGGGGGATATTATGAACCACAAGCGTTTGGACGGCGGGCTGTTCGTACAAATGGTGCTAGCCGGACAGCAAAGTCTTGAGAGCAACAAACAAGCGGTCAACGCATTGAACGTATTTCCGGTTCCGGACGGCGACACCGGCACCAACATGAGCCTGTCGCTAGCTTCCGGGGTGGCCGAGATGCGGCGGGTAGCCAATCGACCGCTGGGCGAAGTGGCGGAGGCGTTGGCCACCGGTTTATTAATGGGCGCGCGGGGCAACTCGGGCGTGATTTTGTCTCAATTGTTCCGCGGATTCGCGAAAGCGGTGTCAAACCGGGATTCGATCGATGTGCGAACGTTTGCCGAATGTTTGCAAACAGGTGTGACGACCGCCTATAACGCGGTGGCCAAACCGGTCGAAGGGACGATCCTGACGGTTGCCAAAGATGCGGCAAAAGCGGCGGCGCAAGCAGCCCGACCGGCAAACGCGACACTGTATTCGGTGATGGAAGCGGCACTGAAAGAAGCGGAACGTTCCTTGCGGCGGACCCCCGATTTGCTGCCTGTGCTGAAGCAGGCGAACGTGGTCGATTCCGGCGGCCAAGGTCTCGTCTTTATTTATCGCGGATTCCTTACCGCCTTAAGCGGCGAGCGTCTGGAGCAAACGCCATTGGCGGACGAGCCCGTGATCGGTCCGATTCCGCACGGGATGCCCGCACCTGCAGGAGCTTTTGTCGAACATGCGGAGGAATATGGGTACTGTACGGAATTTATCATTCGGTTGGACCGTGCCCCCGATTCCGAACAGGAAATCGAACAGCGGGTGCGCAACGCTTTGCAGGAATATGGCGATTCCATGCTTGTCGTGGCGGCCAACAATCTGGTAAAGGTACATATCCACGCTCTCCGTCCTGGACAAGTCCTTGAGGAAGCGATTCAGTTCGGGCCGCTGACCCGGATTAAAATCGACAACATGACGGAGCAGCACCACAACCTGAAAAATGAGTACGGGAACGAAAATCCGGCACCGGCAGCCGTCCGGCCTTACGGATTGGTCGCTGTCGCGGCGGGCGACGGTCTGCGCGACATCTTCAAAAGCATCGGAGTCGAAGTGGTGGAAGGCGGTCAAACGATGAATCCGAGTACGGAGGATATCGTCAAGGCGGTTGAACGGCTGAACGCGGAGCAAGTGTTTGTGCTGCCGAACAACTCAAACATCATCATGGCGGCGGAACAGGCAAAATTGGTGTTGGGCGACAAAATCCGCGTCATCCCGACGAAAACGGTTCCGCAAGGCATCGCCGCCGCACTGGCGTTTGATCCGGAAGAACTCCCAGACGTTAACGAAAATCGCATGCAGGCGGCGGCCGGGCGGATCAAAACCGGCCAGGTCACCCGCGCTGTGCGCGATTCGCAGTTCCAGGATTTTGACATTAAACAGGGTGATTGCATGGGACTGGCCGAAGGCAAGGTGGTGGCGGTCGGCCCCGAGCCGGATCAGACGGCCCAATCACTGCTTGAAAAAATGGTGGACAAGGACTCCGAGATCATCACTGTCTTTTACGGACAAGCGGTGACCAGCGAGCGGGCGGAACAGTTGGTGGACCGGCTGGCGGAGAAGTTCCGGCACTGCGAATTCGAACTGCATTACGGCGGGCAGCCGTTGTACGATTATATACTCTCTGTCGAATAGGGGGTGGGAACGATGCTTTCGTTGCAATCCCCTGTCAACCATCTTGCCGGGGTGGGTCCTTCCCGTGAGCGGGATCTGGCCCGCCTTGGCATTTATACGGTGGGAGATCTGATCACCTATTACCCGTTCCGCTACGACGACCGGACCGTACAGGCCGGACAGTCGCTGCAGCATGACTCCCGCGTGACGGTGCAGGCGGTAATTCAGACGCCGCCGGCGGTCCGACAGAAAGGGCGCAGGTCGGTGATGACCGTGCAGGTGAGAACGACCGACGGGATGCCGCTGGCGGCCGTCTGGTTTAACCAGCTGTTCCTGCGCGACCGGCTGCGGCCCGGGGTTGCCGTTTCGTTAACCGGCAAGTATGACGCCAGAAGGCGCAGCCTCACGGTGTCCCACTATGATTTTGAACCGGACACCCAATCGATCCACAGCAACCGGCTGGTGCCGATCTACGAAGTGCGCGGCGACCTGACCCCGAAAGTGTTGCGTTCCCTCCTCCTGAAAGCGTTGAAACAGCTTGAGTTGCAAATTCCCGAAATTCTCCCGCACCGCCTGCTGGCCAAATACAAACTGCTGTCGAAACGGGATGCGCTGTGGCAAATCCATCTGCCGCAGGATCGGGAAAGTTTGCGGCAGGCGAAGCGGCGGTTGGTATTTGAGGAATTTTTTTTGTTTCAACTGAAGCTGCAGGCGTTCCGCCACTTGCATAAAACGGACCAACCGGGGATCGCCCACAGCTTTACGAAGGAGCAGTGGGGCGAATTTTTGCGGGCACTGCCGTTTGAGCTGACGGATGGGCAAAAGCGAGCGGTACGCCAGATCCTGCTGGACATGCGGGCGCCGCACCCAATGAACCGCCTGCTGCAGGGAGACGTTGGCTCCGGCAAGACGATCATCGCGTTTTGCGCGATGTACGCCGCCTATTTGTCAGGATACCAATCGGCGATGATGGTACCGACCGAGATTTTGGCGGAACAGCATTACGAATCCGCAAGCAGGCTGTTGGGAGAGTTGGGAGTGCGCATCGGGCTGTTGACCGGCAGCATCCGCGAGACGGAGCGCAAAGAGTTGCTGGATAAGCTCGCCAATGGGGAACTCGATGCGGTGATCGGCACGCATGCGCTGCTGGAAGAAGGCGTCGAGTTTGCGAACCTCAGCCTGGTGGTAACGGATGAACAGCACCGGTTTGGCGTTGAGCAGAGGGCGATTTTTCGGCAAAAAGGGCATCATCCCGACGTGCTGTTCATGTCGGCCACCCCGATCCCCCGGACGCTGGCGATGTCGCTGTTCGGTGATCTGGATGTGTCGGTGCTGGATCAGATGCCGGCCGGCAGAAAGCCGATCCAAACGTATTGGGTGACGCCCGACAAGGAACAGCGGGTGATTCGCTTCCTGCGCAAAGAATTGGCGAAAGGGCGGCAGGCATACATCGTCGCTCCGCTGATCGAGGAATCGGAAAAAATGGAAGGCGTGGAAAACGCGATCGATCTCTACAGCCGGTTGTGCGAACCGCTAGCCGGTTTTCAGGTGGGGCTTATGCACGGCAAATTGCCGGCCCGGGAAAAAGAAGCGGTCATGCGGCGGTTTAAAGCGAATGAGATTCAGGTGTTGGTGTCCACTACGGTGATCGAGGTTGGGGTCAACGTGCCGAACGCGACGGTGATGGTGATCTACAACGCGGACCGGTTCGGGCTCGCCCAACTGCATCAGCTGCGGGGACGGGTCGGCCGCGGCGAACATGCTTCGACCTGCATTTTGATCGCCGAACCCCTGACCGAGACGGGCATCGAGCGAATGCAGGCGATGATCTCGACGCAAAACGGGTTTGAGTTGGCGGAGAAAGATTTGGAGTTGCGGGGACCGGGGGAATTTTTCGGGATCCGGCAGAGCGGGATGCCGGAGTTCCGGTTGGGGGATCTGGTGGCGGATGCGAATGTGATGCAGGCTGCACGGGAAGAGGCGCAGCAGTTGATCGATTCGCCAGACTTCTGGATTTTGCCGGAATATCAGGAACTGTTGGCCTACCTGAAAAATGAGAACGTGCTGAAAGCCCCCATCCAGGATTGAGTCCGGATGGAGAATGATGCCGCGGTTCATTCGTTTGCCGGTTCACTTGCGGCCCTGTTTTCGCTTCTCCTTGTTGTTCGGCATGGCCAGCACGATAAAGAAGTTGAACAGCACCACCACGATAAAGATCAGAGACGCGACGATCGACATATTGACGGCGTTCCATTCCACAGCGCATCACCTCATTCGTAGAATGGCAATTGGCCTGCAATGTTATGCAGGCCTGGGCATGCCGCTGACGGATAGGAATGGATGCGGGCATATTCTGAATAGGCATCATTCTCCCCTGGGTTGCATAGGCTTGTACAGATACGGGGGGAGAAAGCGATGAAACGCCGTTCTGCGTATATGCTGATTCTTTTGCTTGGATTGGCCGTTCTCTTGTTCACAACCGGATCGCCCTTGCTGCAAGCAAATTTCGTGGCGCCGCAAACGCCTGTCACCGCCCGACACGAGGCCTATCAGTTAAACGACAGGGAAAAACAGGTGATGCGGCAGGTGGGGCAAGTTCCCTATATCACCGATGTATTGTTTGACGAGACGAAAGACGGCAAGTTGATCGTCGCCGCCACGGCTGAAATCGGCTCCGGCAATGAACCGGACAAACACCAGTTGGCGAGAGAAATCGCCCTCAAGTATACGGCCGCAGTCTACCGCTCTGGCGTACCTGTGGCGCAGGCGACGATTCACATCACCGCCGACAACCATCTGCTGCTGGGTACGTCCCTTGGCAGCGAGCATCAGAAAAAATTGTCACAAAGCGTGATGGCGGGCACCGGATCGGTGACGGGCGAATTTTTTCAATTCCTGAAACAGAATGAAACGGATAGCAGTGAACCGGAAAAAAACACGTGGATGTACGAAATTCGCTGAGCGGGAAGCCACTTCACAAGCGGAAAATTTGTGGTAACATAAGAGAAGATCGGGAAATGCCGGTTTCCCGATCGGTCAAAAAGTCTCTATCGTGCCGCACGGTGGGGACTTTTTTGTTTCTTTTTGCGTTTTCGTCTGCATAGTTGAATCACCTGTTGCCTGAATGCGAGGATGGCGCTGCAACTGGAGACAATCGCTCCGACCAGCTTGACGACGCACAACCACCGGTCCAGGCTGAACATCTTTGCACCCCCTTTCGTTCCATTCGGAGGGACACGGCTCCTACCCCAAGTATAGCAGAGGATCGGTGTTTTTCAAATATAAAAAATATATAGTGAAGTTATATTAATTAACATATAAAAATATGCATGACGGAACAAAACAAAAACCCGCGTCCGGGTATACGCGGGTTTTTGTCTCTGTTTCCAGAGACTGGGAGAGGAGAAACCGGAGGAAGAGCTTATGGGGAAACCTAAGTCTTCTCCGCGGTTGCCTGCAACAGCTCTTCGCCGTTGCTGATACTATCTTGCGCCGGCCGCAGGCAAAATATACATCGCGGAGGAAAAAATTTTCGAACCCCAACAAAGTGAAGCAAAGCTAACACAGCATATTTCGAGTACTTTGTAGGGGACCCAATTCATGCTCATTCCGATCGCTTGGTTGGGGATCCAAAATGCCAGCGCGGGGTGTGAAGGAATTCTGATATTCTTTGGCGGGGTTACCCATTTTGTGGTACAGTAAACACGAGGAGTTGAAGTCGCCGATGCGGGTCATCGCAGGAGAACTGAAAGGCAAACGGCTGGCTGCGGTGCCGGGCCAGACGACGCGGCCGACAACCGATAAGGTGAAGGAGTCGATGTTCAACATTATCGGTCCGTATTTTGCAGGAGGGGCCGTGTTGGATTTGTTCGCCGGCACGGGAGCGCTTGGCATCGAGGCGCTGTCGCGGGGGATGGACCGGGCCGTGTTTGTCGATCATGATGCGAAAGCGATTCAGGTGGTCAGGAAAAATGTGGAGCTTTGCGGAGTGACTGACCGCGCCCAGATTTACCGGAACGACGCACGAAGGGCGATCGCCGCGTTGGCGAAACGAGGCCAGCGGTTCGATCTCGTGTTCATGGACCCGCCGTACCAGATGGACGTGATTCCGCAACTGGCCAGATCGCTCCTGGAACAGCATCTGCTGCAGGACTCCGCCGTGATCGTCGCCGAGCACGGCAAGGATCGCCAGCTTCCCGACCGGATCGAATCGCTTGGTCGCTGGAAATTTGTTACATACGGTGACATAGCAGTCAGTTTTTACAAGAAAGGAACGTTTTCCGCATGAAAATCGCAGTCTATCCAGGCAGTTTCGATCCCGTCACGCTCGGTCACCTGGACATTGCCGAGCGGGCGGCCAAAATTTTTGACAAATTAATCATTGCCGTGATGGTCAACCCGCACAAAAACCCGTTGTTTACTGTCGAGGAACGGACGGAGCTGATCCGCGAAGCGGTCCGCCATATTCCGAACATCGAAGTGGACAGTTTTCCTGGCCTGCTGGTTCACTATTTGCAGGCGAAGGGAGCGCAAGTGATTGTCAAAGGGTTGCGGGCGGTGTCCGATTTTGAGTCGGAATTGGCGATGGCCTCCATCAACTGGAAGATGTATCCGGCTGCCGAGACGTTTTTTATGCCGACCAATTTCAAGTATTCATACATCAGTTCCAGCCTGGTCAAGGAAATCGCACGGCACGGCGGGCCGATCGAAGAATTTGTCCCGTTGCATGTCGAAAAAGCGGTGCGAGCCGCCTATGAATCATTGCGGAACAAGTAACGGCGGAGGAAACCAATGACGATGCCGAAAATCGGATTGGCGCTTGGCGCCGGGGGAGCCCGCGGATTCGCCCATATCGGGGTGCTGCAGGTGTTCGAACAAGCGGGTATCCCGATTGACGCGATCGCGGGCAGTTCGATGGGGAGCCTGATCGGCGCGTTCTACGCAAGCGGAATGGAAACACGCTATATGGAAATGCTAGCAAAGAACTTGAAACGCAAGCATTTTGTCGATTTTACGATTCCCAGGCTGGGGTTTGTGGCCGGCAACAAGATCACGGAGATGATCCGCCTGCTGACCAAGGACATGAATATTGAAGACGGGAAAATCCCATTGGCGGTTGTTGCCACCGACGTGGAGAAAGGGGAACGGGTGGTGTTTCGGCAAGGTCCGATGTACAGGGCGGTGCGCGCCAGCATTTCGATCCCGGGCGTGTTTGTTCCCTGTTTTTATGACAACCGGGTGCTGATCGACGGCGGCGTCATCGACCGCGTGCCGGTCACCGCCTGCCGCGAATTGGGGGTGGACCTGGTGATCGCTGTCGATGTCGGCCTGTACAACAAGGAGTTGCCGGTTCGCAGCATCTTCGACGTGTTTTTCCAGTCGATCGAGATCATGGAACGGGAGATTCTCAAAACCCGCATCCTCGACGCCAATCTGGTGATCCGCCCGGATGTGGGGCATATTTCGACGGCCGCATTCGTGCAGGTGGAAGAGTGCATCGAACAAGGGCGGAAAGCAGCCCGGCAAGCGATCGACCAGATCCGGCAAACGATTGATGATTGGAAAGGAGAGCAAGCGGTTGGCGACTCGGTTAACAGCTAGAAGCAAGGTGATTCGGTTCCTCGTTCCGCTCCTGCTGATCCTTTCCTGGTTCATTCCGCTGCCTTACTATATCTACCAACCGGGTTCGGCGGAAGAACTGCAGTCGATTCTGACGGTGGCCGGCGGCCAGAAAGATGAAAAAGGGGCGTTGATGCTGACCACTGTCCTGACCGTGCCGGTGGAAAACATTTATTACTACGCGTACGGCAAGCTGCTGCCCAACCGACAGATCGTTCCGAAAGAGGAAGCGGACCGGGGACTGGCGGAGGAGGACTACAAGAAACTGCTGCGGCACATGATGAACAGTTCGCAGGAGAGCGCCGTGGTGGCGGCGATGCGCTACCTTGGCAGGCCGGTGACGATCCGTTACATGGGGGCGCTGGTAAGCGGGATCGCGCCATATTCGAAAGCGAAAAATGTCCTGCAGATCGGCGACCTGATTGTGAAAGTGGATGACCGGCCGGTCGCTAAACGGGAGGATTTGGTTCAATACTTGCATGACAAACAGGTCGGCGATAAGGTGAAGCTGCAGTTGATTCGTGACAGTCAGCCCAAAACGGCCGAAATTGAACTCGTCCTGCTGCGCGATCTGTATGGAGATCCGCTGCAGCCGAGCCGGGCTGGACTCGGCATCGACCTGATGGACAAGCAGGAGGCGGAGAATCTGCCGAAAGTGGATTTTCACACGGATCAGATCGGCGGTCCGTCGGCCGGTTTGATGTTCGCGCTGGAAATCGTCTCGCAATTGACGCCGGGCGACTTGACAAAAGGGCATAAAATCGCCGGCACGGGCACGATCGACGGCGACGGGAACGTGGGTCAGATCGGCGGCATTGAACACAAGATCGTCGCCGCAGATAAAAAAGGGGCGGAGATTTTCTTTTGCCCGGCGGATGTAGGCCCGAACGACACGAACACGAAGATGGCAAAAACAAAAGCGGCGGAAATCGGCACGAAGATGACAATCGTGCCGGTCAGGACGCTGGCGGATGCGGTCGATTATCTAAATCGTCTTCCGTGATGTAGACGGCCGGAATGTCCGGCTCCCGCAGCCGATTGGCCGCTTCCGTTTGCGGCAATCCCAAACCGTACACGGCAGTCGCTCGCAGGTTGACTTCCAGCATGCGGGGGATGTCCCGCCTGATTTTTGTAAAAATCGGTACCCGGCAAGTGGACGCGCTCTGTTTCAACAAGGCTCGTCCCTTTTCTGTGAAACCGAGCACGCGGATCGAATCGGGTCCCTGTTCCAGATCGAACGCCTGCAGTTGCTGCTTGGTCATCCCCAACAGCAGGGCTGTCAGCGCACGCTGAATGCGGGTCCAGGTGTACCGCCGTGTCTTGACTTGATAAATCAACTGGGAAACAGTTGAAGCCGACGGCAGTGCCTCGATGATGCGGGACGCCAATCCCTCTTTGTCAAAATGGGTGAATGCCTGCAATTCCTCCGCTGACGAACGGGCGATCAAAGCGAACAGCGGCCGCGTGAACGAATCCCAAGTGACAGGGCCGCGGCCTTCGCTGAACTCGCGCTGCAGAATCGCGCGATTGGAAGCGGGGAGATAGGCATGCATCGGCCGCCGCTCGGCGATCGCCCGGCGGATTGCGGTTGCGCTGGCGATCTCCGCATGCTGGAACGCGGTCTCGTGATGGCCGGCCGCAATCCGTTTGATCGTGTACGGGCGGATGGGACTGTTCAGTTTTTGCAGAGCGTGCAGGTATTCGACTCCCAACATGTTGTTCGGGTGATTGACCAGGTCAGGGTCGAGCGATTTTTCCTGTTGTACATAGCTGTACAGTGCCTGGGCAAAAGCGGCCGGGTACGACAGGCCTCGCTTCAGTGCTTTCTCCAGTTCCGTTCGCATTGCGGCCGGCGGTTCCGCGACAATCGCGGCAAGCTGCAAAAGCGTGCGGAGATCGCCTTGTTCGCTGCCGAAGCAAAGCGCATCGACGATGCCGAGCGCGTGCAGCGTGGCGATTGCGCCGAAGGCAAACAGACGGGCGCTTTGCGTGCTGTATACAACAGGCAGTTCCAGCACCAGATCGACACCGTTTCGCAGCGCCATTTCGGTGCGGGCCCATTTGTTGACGATCGCCGGTTCGCCGCGCTGCAAAAAATGTCCGCTCATCACCGCGACGACCGCATCGGCACCCGTTATTTCTTTGGTTTTTTGCAAATGATAACAGTGGCCGTTGTGCATCGGGTTGTATTCGACAACAACTCCTGCAACGCGCATAGCGAATCCCCTCGCAGAGTTTGTGAATTCCTGGCTATTATAGCAATCCTGTCGATCGTTGACAATTTACCAGCAAGCCGATATAATGAAACTCGTTGCTCAATGAGGTGATATCGTGTTACTGCGGTGGCGAGATGTCCATGACAAACCGAATGGTGTTGAGTTGTACGATTCGCTGGAGTTTCCAAACGTACTGAAAGAGAATCGGCAGATCATCTCGCTGGGGCCGATCGATGTGCAGTTGCATGTCGAAGCAGTATCCGATACCCTGACGGTGAACGGGAATCTGAAAGGCCCGATAACCTACCGGTGTTCCCGTTGCCTGACCGATTTTCAGGATGAGATCGCGGCGCCGTTCTCAGAGCAGTTTGTCCGGGTGCCGCCGGACGAGCTGGATGCAGAAGACGAGCGAATTCCGGTGACGGGCGATGCGATCGATCTCGATCCCTACCTGGAACAGGAGATCCTGCTGGCGTTGCCGTACACTCCCGTTTGTCAGGAAGCATGTGCCGGATTGTGTCCGGTATGCGGCATCAACCGAAACGAACAGGTCTGCACATGCAAGGCGGAGCGGATCGATCCGCGCCTGGCAGACTTGGCGAAGTTATTCAACCCAGAATAGTTTTTGTTTGTTGAGTGGTTTGAGGAGGTGGAACACATGGCAGTACCGTTTCGACGTACGTCGAAGACCCGCAAGCGCATGCGCCGCACTCACTACAAGCTGAGCGTTCCTGGCATGGTCGAATGCCCGCAGTGCGGTGCGTTGAAATTGTCGCACCGTGTTTGCAAGGAGTGCGGCTACTACAAAGGCCGCGAAGTGGTAAACGTTGAATAATCGAGTGTCAACAAGCGAAGCGAAGTCCTCACGGGCTTCGCTATTTTTCTGACCAAAAATTACTATTCATAAATGAATCTTCGAATGCACAACGTAAGGGTACACCACTCGAAAGGAGGGAAATCAAGATGCCAAACAACAACAACAAGCTGGTTTCTGGTGCAGCACGGGCTCTCGACCAAATGAAGTATGAAATCGCGCAAGAGTTTGGCGTGAACCTGGGTGCTGAAACGTCTTCCCGTCAAAACGGTTCGGTGGGTGGAGAAATCACGAAGCGTTTGGTCGCATTTGCGGAACAGGCGCTGGCTGGCCGTCAATAACCAACTTGATATTCTATAAAAGCCCCCGCCAGGGGGCTTTTGCTATGGGAAACTAGTTGCAACTCGCGGTTGTAGGTTGCGGCGATTCATTATATACTGTTATTAGCACTTGGTACTAATCTCTCGTGCATGGTGGAGGTGCTGCGGTGGCGGGTATGAGCAAAAAGGAACGCCAGGCGGCGCTGTTACGATTGCTGGAAAAGCACCCATTTGTAACGGACGAGGACTTGGCCAAACAATTCAATGTCAGTATCCAGACGATCCGGCTTGACCGGATGGCGCTCGGCATCCCCGAAGTGAGGGAGCGAATCAAGGCGGTCGCCGAAACGAAGCAAAGCGAACTGCGGTCGCTGGAAGGCGACGAGGTGATCGGTCAAATCATCGAGCTGAATTTGAACGAGATGGCGATCTCGATTTTCGATATCGAACCGATCCACGTCTTCAGCAAAACCAAAATCGTGCGGGGACACCATCTGTTCGCCCAGGCGAATTCCCTGGCCGTGGCGGTGATCGATGCGGATGTGGTGTTGACGCGGACGGCAAAACTTCGCTTCGTGCGGCCGGGGAGGCTCGGCGAACGGCTGGTTTGCAAAGCGATTGTCACATCCAATCTGCCGGACCGCGCGCATGTGGACGTCGTAACCCGGGTGGGCGACGATACGATTTTTTCCGGAGAATTTGTTGTGGTCAAATTTCCGCTGGAATCGGTTATTGGAGGTATGGAATCTTGAGATTGGCAATCGATGCGATGGGCGGCGACCACGCGCCCGATCAGATCGTCCAGGGAGCTTGGCGGGCGGCCGAACGCTTTCCGGATCTGCAATTGGTGCTGGTGGGAGATGCGGCGCGAATTCGGGCGATACTGGATGATGAAACGCGCTCCAACATCGAGATTGTACATACTACGGAAGTGATCGCCGCGGACGATGAACCGGTTCGCGCAGTGCGCCGCAAACAGGACGCTTCCTTGACGGTGGCGGCCCGGATGGTGAAGGAAGGCCGGGTGGACGGGTTCGTATCTGCCGGCAACACCGGTGCGTTGATGGCGGCCGGATTGCTGGTGATCGGACGCGTGGAAGGCATTCAGCGGCCGGCTCTGGCGTCCGTTTGGCCCACGTTTGACGGGCGCGGCGTATTGGTGCTCGATGTAGGAGCCAATATGGATGCGGAACCCGCACACCTGCTCCAATACGCGGTGATGGGCGATCTGTACGCCAAATATGTGCTCGCTGTCGACAAGCCGCGCATCGGGCTGCTCAATGTCGGCACCGAACCCGGCAAGGGCAATGCGCTGACGAAGGAAGCCTATTCCCTGTTTTCGCAGCAAACGTTTGCGTTTGTCGGAAATGTGGAAGCCCGCGACATCATGCACGGAGTCTGCGATGTGGTGGTGTGCGACGGGTTCGTCGGCAACGTCATGCTGAAATTGGTGGAAGGCGTCGGCCTTGGCATGTTTAACGCATTGAAGGAAGTGTTTCTGGCGAGTCCGCTGTCGAAGCTGGCGGCACTTGCTTTAAAACCGGGATTGAAACGCTTCAAGCAGAAATTCGACTACTCCGAGTATGGCGGTGCGCCGCTTTTGGGGGTCAACGGTGTGTGCATCAAAGCCCACGGATCGTCGAACGCCCGGGCGTTTGAGATGGCGATCGAACAGGCGCGGCAATTTTTGCTCCACGGCGTATTGGATCAGATACGCGCGGGAGTTGGAGGGGATGAGACGAGATGAATCGATTGCACGTAGGGGTTTTGGGAACCGGTTCCGCGCTGCCGGAACGGGTGCTGACGAACGCCGACCTGGAAAAAATGGTCGATACGTCAGATGAATGGATCGTATCCAGAACCGGCATCCGGGAGCGGCGTATCGCCGACGCGCAGACCGCTTCTTCCGACCTGTCGGTGGAAGCGGCCCGCAAAGCGATCATTGATGCGGGCATCTCGGTCGAGGACATCGGCCTGGTGATCTGTGCCACGGTGACGCCCGATTATATGTTTCCGGCGACCGCCTGCCTGGTGCAGGAGCGTCTGGGCATCAAGAAAACCGGCGCGTTCGACTTGTCGGCCGGCTGCAGCGGATTTTTGTACGGGCTTGCCTGCGCCGTCCCGATGATCCAAAGCGGCATGGCGAAATATGCGCTGGTGATCGGAGTCGACACGCTGTCCAAAATTACCGACTATACGGACCGCAACACGTGTGTGTTATTCGGAGACGGTGCCGGTGCGGTAGTGTTGGGGCCGGTTCCGGAAGGCCGCGGCTTTCTCGGTTTCGATCTGGGGGCTGACGGGAGCGGCGGCGAGCAACTGATGATGGCTGCCGGGGGTTCCCGCAATCCGGCCACTCAGGAGTCGGTGCTCAACCGGCAGCATACGATCGCGATGAATGGAAAAGAAGTGTTTAAGTTTGCCGTTCGCGTGATGAATACGGCAACCGAGGAAGTGCTGCGAAAAGTCGGTTTGGAAAAAACAGACGTCGATTTCCTGGTGCCGCACCAGGCGAACATCCGGATTATCGACTATGCGCGGGAGCGGCTCGGGCTGCCGGAGGACAAGGTGGTCGTCAATCTGGACCGATACGGCAACATGTCGTCCGCGTCGATTCCGGTTGCGCTCGACGAGGCTCACCGCATGGGTAAGTTCAAGGAAGGCGATCTGTTGCTGCTGGTCGGTTTTGGGGCAGGCCTGACCTGGGGTGCGGCCGCCCTGCGTTGGTAAGCAGCTGTGGCGCCGTGCGCAAATTGGGCGGGCAATTTCGGGGCCCCACCGGCTGCGGCGTTAGGTCTCACTGCGGTGGAGTTAGGCTAAGGAGGCAGAGGTATGGCGAAACTGGCATTTGTTTTTCCGGGGCAAGGGGCCCAGACAGTGGGCATGGGCAAGGCGATGGCCGATGCGTACCCGGAAGCGCGGGCCGTTTTTCAGGAAGCGGACGAGGCGCTCGGTTTCTCCCTGAGCGACATCATTTTTGACGGGCCGGAGGACAAGTTGCGGCTCACTTATTATACGCAGCCGGCGATTTTGACAACCAGCATCGCGCTGTACCGTGTATTCGCAAAAGAGGGGTTTACCCCCGCCTATGTGGCCGGCCATTCGCTCGGCGAATATTCGGCGCTGGTGGTGGCGGGTGCACTCGATTTTGCCGACGCGGTGCGAGTGGTGCACGCCCGCGGCAAGTTCATGGACGAAGCGGTTCCTGCCGGACGCGGGGCGATGTCGGCGATCATCGGCGGTGACCGGGCTGACATACAGGCGGTCTGCGAGCAGGTGTCGCAAACGGTTGGCGTCGTCGAACTGGCGAATATCAACTGCCCCGGGCAGGTTGTGATCTCCGGGCAGGCGGAGGCGGTGGCAAAAGCGGGCGAACAGCTGGAGGAAAAAGGGCTGCGCGTGATCCCGCTCATCGTGTCGGGGCCTTTCCACTGTTCCCTAATGCAGCCTGCCGCCGAAAAATTGGTCGGCGTCCTGCAACAGGTCACCGTGCGCGACGCGCAGATTCCGGTAGTGGCGAACGTATCGGCAAAGCCGGTGTTGTCGGCCGACGAGATCCGCGGCGCGCTGTATGAGCAGGTAGCCTCTTCTGTTCTCTGGGACGATTCGGTAAGGTTTATGCTGGACAATGGAATCGACACATTTGTGGAAATCGGACCCGGTCAGGTGCTGTCCGGCCTGATCAAGAAAGTGAACCGGCGGATTCCGACGCTGTCGGTGCAGGATCCGGCCACTTTTGAGAAGACGGTTTCCGCGTTAAGGGGGGAAGTTTGATGCTGGCTGGCAAAGTGGCGCTCGTAACCGGCGCCTCCCGCGGCATCGGCCGCGCGATCGCTCTCGCATTGGCGGAGCGCGGCGCAAAAGTTGTCGTCAACTATGCAGGAAACCAGGCAGCCGCTGAAGAAGTAGTTGCCAGGATTCGGGATCGGGGCGGCGAAGCGGTGGCCGTGCAAGGCGATGTGGCGAACCGGGAAGCGGCGGAAAAAATGGTCGACACCGCCACCGGAACATTTGGCCGGCTCGATATCCTGGTCAACAACGCCGGCATCACGCGGGACAACCTGCTGATCCGGATGAAGGAAGAGGACTGGGACGCGGTGATCGATACCAACCTGAAAGGCGTCTTCAACTGCACCAAGGCGGCCGCGAAAGTGATGATGAAACAGCGCTACGGGCGCATCATCAACGTCACATCGGTCGTCGCGCTGATGGGCAACCCGGGACAGGCCAACTATGTGGCGGCAAAATCGGGCGTCATTGGTCTTACCAAATCGAACGCCCGGGAACTGGCTTCCCGCAACATCACCGTCAACGCGGTCGCGCCCGGCTATATCCAGACCGATATGACGGACGTGCTGAACGATGAGGTCAAACAGTCGCTGCAAAAGCAGATTCCGCTCGGCCGCCTCGGGGAACCGGAAGACGTCGCCAAGGCTGTCCTGTTCCTTGCTTCCGACGACGCATCGTACATCACGGGTCAGGTTCTGACGGTCGACGGCGGCATGGTGATGTAGGAAGCTGACTTGCATAAAAGAATCGTGTATACTCGGAGGAGGAGGTGAATGGCATGTCAACTTTTGATCGAGTCAAGAAAATCATTGTTGACCGTTTGGGCGTCGATGAATCGGCTGTCACCATGGAAGCTTCTTTCAAAGAAGATTTGGGAGCAGACTCGCTCGATGTGGTGGAACTGGTGATGGAACTGGAAGATGAGTTCGACCTGGAGATTTCGGACGAAGACGCGGAGAAAATCAGCACCGTTGGGGAAGTGGTACAATACATAGAGTCCCACAAGGCATAACTCCGGTCCGTTCTCATTGAACGCAGAGTCCCGCGGGCTTCCTCGGGACTCTCTTTGCCAAGAACAGCACGTTCCTCTTGGTTTCCATCAGCGGGAGGACTTGACGATACAATCTGGAAAAGGTAGGGTGATTTCCTACATGAGAAGACGAGTGGTTGTGACGGGAATGGGGGTTATTTCTCCCGTCGGAAATACGGTTTCCGCCTTCTGGGAGAGCCTTGTTGCCGGAAAATCGGGCGTCGGCCGAGTCACGCGCTTCGATGCTTCCGAATATCCCTGTCAGATCGCGGCGGAAGTGAAAGATTTCAACCCTGAGGACTACATCGACAAAAGAGAAGCCCGCCGCATGGACCGGTTCGCCCAGTACGCGGTGGCGGCCGCCAAAATGGCGATGGAAGACAGCAAACTGCAGATCACGGAAGAGAATGCGGAGCGCGTCGGCGTCTACGTCGGTTCCGGCATCGGCGGTCTGGAGACGCTGATGGAGCAGTATCAGATTCTGCTGGAAAAAGGGCCGCGCCGCGTTTCGCCGTTTTTTATTCCGATGATGATCGGGGATATGGCGACCGGCCAGATTTCGATTTTCTTCGGTGCAAAAGGGCCGAACTCCTCGCCGATTTCCGCCTGCGCGACCGGCACCAACGCGATCGGCGACGCTTACAAGATCATCGAACGCGGCGCTGCTGACGTAATGATCACCGGTGGTTCGGAAGCGACCATTCTGCCGTTGGCGCTGGCCGGATTTTCCGCGGCGAAAGCGCTGGCGACCAAGTTCAACGACCAGCCGGAAAAGGCGAGCCGTCCGTTTGACCGGGACCGCGACGGGTTCGTCATGGGGGAAGGTTCCGGCATCCTGATTCTCGAGGAACTGGAACATGCAAAAAGGCGGGGGGCGCCCATTTACGCGGAGATCATCGGGTACGGCATGAGCGGGGATGCGTACCATATTACGCAACCGGCACCGGAAGGGGAAGGCGCTGCCCGGGCGATGCGGGAAGCGCTGCTCGACGCCGGGATCCGGCCGGAGGAAGTGGATTATATCAACGCACACGGGACTTCGACCGATTACAACGACAAATTTGAAACGATCGCAATCAAAAAAGTGTTTGGCGAACACGCCTACAAACTCGCCGTCTCGTCCACCAAGTCGATGACCGGACACCTGCTGGGAGCGGCTGGCGGCGTCGAGGCGATCGCTTGCGTGAAAGCGCTGCAGGAGCAGATTTTGCCGCCGACCATCAATCTGGAAAATCCGGATCCCGATTGCGATCTGGACTATGTCCCGAACGAGGCGCGGAAGGCGAAGGTGAACGTGGTGATGTCCAATTCGTTCGGCTTCGGCGGGCATAATGCGTCGATCCTCTTGCGAAAATATGAAGGGTGAGAATACCCCACAAAGTGATGCGGAGCTTCGCAGTGAATTCCGAGTACTTTGCGGGGGCCCCGGAATACACCCCCGCAAAGTGACCGCTGTGCCGCTACAATGGCAAGCGGTTCCAATTGAGGGGCCTAGTCGCATATTGTATAACATTGGTCTGCCCCGGTGTGCGGCAAGGAGCCCGCACCGGGGTCTTATGCTGAACAGAACGGGTGAGAAACTGTGGCCGGTAAATTTGAGATGTTGCAGCAATCGTTACAAATCCGTTTCACCAATCTTTCTCTGCTGAAACAGGCGTTCACCCATGCGTCATACCGGAACGAGCACCGCGGCGAGAACGGACAGGACAACGAACGCCTGGAGTTCCTGGGGGACGCTGTGCTCGAACTGTTGGTCAGCGAATTTTTGTATACGCGCTATCCGACTTTGCCTGAAGGGGAGCTGACTCGGATGCGGGCGGCGATTGTCTGCGAACCGTCACTGGTGAAGTTTGCGGAGAAACTGCAGTTCAACAAATACATTCGGCTGGGACGCGGGGAAGAATTGTCCGGCGGCCGGAGACGGCCGGCCCTGCTGGCGGACGTGTTTGAAGCATTTATGGGAGCGTTGTATCTCGATCAGGGGCTGGAGGCGGTGAGATCGTTTTTGCAGACGCATGTGTTTCCGGACTTGGAAAACGTGCACGGCCTGTTGCTCTCTGATTTCAAGACGCTGCTGCAGGAACATGTGCAGCGCGAAAATCTCGGCGCTCTGACGTACCGCATCCTGGAAGAACGCGGCCCCGCCCATAACCGCGAATTCGTGTCGCAGGTGTTCATTAACAACACTCCTTATGGCATCGGCACCGGCCGTTCGAAAAAAGAGGCGGAGCAGCGGGCGGCGCATGAAACGCTGACCATGTTGGGACGCTAAGATGTGGAAGCGATAACAAGGAGGCGGTTAAATGGCGGAGCGTCGAGAGAAAAAACGGCCTTGGGGAGACGACGAACAGGATGCAATGTTCGATTGGGACATGTCCCGCATGAAAGTCGATCCGGTGCTGGAACTGCTGAACCAGGCCGTCCATCCCGACTATGGACTCGGCAGGGACGAGCCCGAAACAGAACGGCCGAACCGCAAATGAAACAGCCGTTCCTGCCGGGGAACGGCTCCAGATTGGGAGACAGCACCGTTTTCGAACGGTGCTATTTTATTCGCACCTGCCCCCCTACGTTTGCCGCACCGGTTCCAGCCGGGCGGTAAAGTGGCGCAAAATGTTCGGTTCCGCTTCCTGCAGATGATAAAAATTGCGGCTGCCCGCATTCCGCCATTTCAAAATAGCCGGGACGGCCCCCTTTCCGGGCGCCGGTGAACGCCCCTTCTTCATAGCCGAACAGTTCGCTTTCCAGCAGCGATTCCGGGATCGCCGCGCAGTTGACCGCCAGAAACGGTTTCTCCCGCCGTTCGCTGTTCCCGTGAATGTAGTGGGCCAGCACTTCCTTGCCGGTGCCGCTTTCCCCCGTCAGCAGGACGGTCGACGGGATCAACGCCGCTTTTTTCGCCAGCCGCCAGACATGGCGGCTTTGCGGGTGCTGCCCCACCACAATCTCCGCCTGCTCCAGGCTTTGCACCTGCATCGTGCGGATCGTTTCTGTCGCCACCTGAAGCTGTTCCGTCAGCCGACGCACCTCCGTCACATCGCGGAAGACCGACAGAGCGCCGGCACATTGGCCCCCGATCGTAAGCGGCACGATGTTCGACACCACCTCCCGGTCGCGAACGCGGGTGCGGACTCCCGTCTGCGCCTGTCCGGTGGTGAGCGTTTGCAGCAGGCGGGAATAAGGAACCGCATCGGTCACGTAGCGGCCCATGACTTCTTCCCGCTTCAAGCCGGTGATCCGTTCGTTCGCCTCGTTCACATAGCGGACGAAACCGTTCGCATCGATGATCACCAGGCCGTCGTGCAACGCATCCAGAATCGGCATCGCCGTTTCGATAATGGTGGAGAGCTGATCGGAACCCATACGATTTTGACCTCTCAATCCGATTGACATCTGACAGCGCCGGCGAAACGATCCGGCGGCCACATGCAAAAAAGCTAATTTGACATAGTTCCTATTTGCCGGCAAATCCGCTATGCTAGAGGATGAACCGGAAGAACGGGAGGAGACTCGATTTGTACCTGAAACGTATGGAACTGGTCGGCTTCAAATCGTTTGCCGACCGGACGGAATTGGAGTTTGTTCCGGGCGTGACAGCCGTGGTCGGACCGAACGGGTCGGGGAAAAGCAACATCTCCGATGCGATCCGCTGGGTGTTGGGCGAGCAGAGCGCGAAAAGCCTGCGCGGGGCGAAAATGGAGGACGTCATCTTCGCCGGCAGCGACAGCCGGAAACCGGTCAATTACTGCGAAGTGTCGCTCACCCTGGACAACAGCGACCATACGCTCCCTCTGGACTACCACGAGGTGACGGTCACGCGCCGGGTCTACCGGTCGGGGGAAGGCGAATATTTCATCAACAAGCAGCCCTGCAGGCTGAAAGATATCGTGGAACTGTTCATGGACACCGGACTCGGCAAAGAAGCGTATTCGATCATCGGCCAAGGGCGGATCGACGAGATTCTGTCCAACAAGGCGGAGGACCGGCGCGGCATTTTTGAAGAAGCGGCGGGAATCGTCAAATACAAGGCGCGCAAACGGGAAGCGGAGAAGAAGCTGGAGGAAACGGCCGGAAACCTGATCCGCATTGGCGATATTATCGGCGAATTGGAAAATCAGATCGGGCCGATGTTTGAACAGGCGGAAGCAGCCAAGCGGTACAAGCAATTGAAGGAACAGATGCAAAATCTGGAAATTTCGCTGTGCGTGCACGACATCGAAGAACTGCACGACCGGTGGCAGCAGGAGACGGCGAAAAAGATGCAGTTGCAGGACGAGCATGCGGCTCAGTCGACGTTGGTCGCGAGTCTCGAATCCCAATTGGAGGAGTCTCGTTGGCAGGCGGAGCAGCTGGACAAGCTGATGGAGGCGAGCAACCGGCAGCATGTCGAAGTGGTTGCCGAATATGAAAAAGCGGAAGGGCGGCGGGAGGTCTTGCAGGAGCGCCACCGCAACCTGCTGACCGGCCGCGATGACCTGCAGGCGGTGATCGCCAAGCTGGCTGTCGAACGGGAAAGCAAAACGGTGCAAGTGGCGCAGGAAAAGGAAAAGCTTGCGGAGCTGGCTGCGAAGCGGGATGGAACCCGACGTGAACTGGAATCCAAACTGTCGGTCAGCAAAGACTTCCTCGACCGCTCCCGACTGGAAGCGGAAGTGGAGCGGCTGAAAGCCGACTTGATCGAACTGCTGAACGAAACGGCCGGCAAACGCAACGAGCTGAAACACATCGAGACGAACAAAAGCGGTTTGCAGCGGCGAAGCGAAAAGCTGCAGGAGGATGAGGCGGAACTGCGGGAGCGCATCCGCGCGTTGGATGAGTCGTTCGCTTCCGGGCAGTTGACGCTGGCGGACATGCGCAAACAGGAGCAGGCGCTGCTCAAGCGGCTGGAGGAACTGCGCCGGTTTACGGCGAACCGGACGGCGGAGAAAGAGCGGCTGCTGGCCACGCTGCGCCAACTGCAGACGGAAAAAGCGTCTTTTCAGTCCCGCTATGAACTGCTGTGTGACATGCAGCAGGAATACGGCGGGTTTTCGCAAGGGGTGCGGTCGATTTTGCAAGCGGCCGGCAAAGGGCGCGTCCACGGGATCTGCGGTGCTGTCGCCGAGTTGATTCATGTGCCGGCCCAGTACGAAACGGCGATTGAGACGGCGCTCGGCGGCGCCTTGCAAAACGTCGTCGTCGAAACGGAAAAAGCGGGACGCGAGGCGATTCTGTACCTGAAGGCGAGCGGCGGCGGCCGTGCCACCTTTCTGCCGCTCGATGTGATGAAGGGACGCCTGCTCGGTAGAAGCGAGCGGATGGTGATCGAGGGGCATTCCGGCTATGTGGGGATCGCTGCGGAGATGGTCGATTTTGCCGAAAAATACCGGCCGATCACCGAATACCTGCTGGGGCAGGTGGTGATCGCGAAAACGATCGGCCACGCCAACGCGTTGGCCCGCTTGCTGCAGTACCGGGTGCGGATCGTCACGCTCGACGGGGATGTGGTCAATCCGGGCGGCGCGATGACCGGGGGAAGCCAGCAGAAAAAGGGCACCAGCATTCTGGGCCGCCAGCGCGAGATCGAGGAGTTGGAGCACAAGCTGAAAGCGCTGAACGGCAAGCTGTCCGAGCTGCAGCAGCAGCTGGACGCGTTTGAGTCAAACGCCCGCCAGGCGGAGCAAGAGCAGCAAACGCTGGCTGAACAAATCGAGCAGGAACGGACCCAGATCCACTCGGTCGAAGCACAGATCCGAGAACTGGGCGCGCAGCGGCAGGCGGTGCAGGAGCGGCTGCAACTGGTGCTGCTGGAGCGGGAGCAGTACGAGAAAGAGCTGGCCGAGTGGAACCGAAAGGAAGAGGTCACCCGGGCGGAGCTGGCTGGACTGGACGAGCAGGTGAAGGAACTGTCGGCGAAGGTAGACGGGATGCAGGCGAAACTGAAAGAGCAGCAGAGCGTGCAGGCGGACATCTCGGAAGAGGTGACCGAGCTGAAGGTGCGGCTTGCCGCACTCGACCAGGAGATCGCTGCGACGAAAGCGAACGTCGACCGGCTGGAGAAGGAACTGGCGGTGGTCGCGGCCGAGCTCGCGGCAAAGCAGGGCGAGCTGCAAACGGTCGGCGAGCGGATCAAGGAGACCAGCCGGGAGCTGGAGGAAGCGGCGGCGCAGTTGTCGCTTTTGGAGCGGAGGCGGGTGGACGCGCAACAGGCGCTGCAGGCAGAGCTTTCGCGGAAGCAGGAACTGCAGAAGCGAATCGCCGACGAGGAGCACAAAGCGCGGGAAGCGCGGCTGGTCCTGAAAAATTTGGAGAACCAGCTGCACCAGGTGGAGGTAAGAGTCAACCGGCTTGATGTCGAACTGAACAATATGCTGACCAGGCTTGCGACCGACTACCACATCTCGTTCGAACTGGCGAAACAGCGCTATCCGGTGCCGCAGGACATCGCCGGCGCGCAGCAGCAGGTGGCGAGTTTGCGCAGGCAAATCGAATCGCTCGGCGACGTGAACCTGGGAGCGATCGAAGAATACGAGCGCATGCAGGAACGGCTAGGCTTCCTGACCAGCCAGCACGATGACCTACTGGAAGCGCGCGATAAGCTGAACGACGTGATCGCCGAGATCGACCAGGAAATGTCGAAGCGCTTCAAAGAGACGTTTGAGGCGATCCGCGGCCAGTTCCATCTCGTGTTCAGCCGTTTGTTTGGCGGCGGGCGGGCCGACCTGATTTTGGTCGATCCAGACAACCTGTTGACCACCGGCATCGACATCGTGGCGCAACCGCCCGGCAAAAAACTGCAAAATCTGGGGCTGTTGTCGGGCGGAGAACGGGCATTGACGGCGATGGCGCTTTTGTTTTCCATCCTGCATGTGAAGCCGGTGCCATTTTGCGTGCTGGATGAGGTGGAGGCGGCGCTGGATGAGGCAAATGTCGCCCGGTTCGCTGAATACATGCGGGAATTTTCGTCGCAAACGCAGTTTATCTGCATCACCCACCGGAAAGGCACGATGGAATATGCGGACGTGCTGTACGGCGTGACGATGCAGGAATCGGGCATCTCGAAGATCGTCTCCGTCAAGCTGGTGGAGGAAGATGTAGTGCAAACGGCGTAAAAAACGGCAGCGCTGGTGCGGATGGTAGCGGGCCAACCTTGTTCTGCAGGCGCAACCTGCCTACGCCAAGTGGGGACGCCTGGCGATGTTTGAGACATCGAAACGATATCCCGGTGGCCCGTCGAGACGTTCATCTTGCGTGGGGGGACCGTGCCCTGCAGGGACTGTCGCACTGCTGCACAAGGCAGAACTAGGCCACACCGCAAAATCGGCCTGCTTTTACCCGCAAAATCGGCTATAATGAAATTGCACCAACAAGTGATGGCCGGCGGACCTGATCGATTCGGGTCCGCTTCCGATTGCTTGCAAGAAGGTAGGGATGGAAGATGGGATTTTTCAGCAAGTTTAAAGAAGGGCTGAGCAAGACGCGGGATTCGTTTCTCGACAAAATGACGGCCGTCTTCAGCCGCCGCAAGATCGACGAGGAGTTCTACGAGGAACTGGAAGAACAGTTGATCATGGCGGACGTCGGCGTCAATACGGCGATCAAGCTGATGGAGCAGCTGCGGGTGGAAGCGAAGCGGCGCAAGCTCGAGGATGCAGCGGAGTTAAAGCCCGTTTTGCAGGAAAAACTGGTGGAGCTGATGGGCACTGAGACGGTCGGGCTGAACCTGAATCCCGCCGGCTTGACGGTGATCATGATTGTCGGCGTCAACGGTGTCGGCAAAACCACGACGATCGGCAAGCTGGCGCACAAGCTGAAACAGGAAGGAAAAAAAGTGATTCTGGCTGCCGGCGACACGTTCCGGGCGGCCGCGATCGAACAGCTTGAAGTCTGGGGACAGCGCGTCGGTGTCGATGTGATCAAGCACCAGCAGGGGGCCGATCCGGCTGCTGTCGTATTCGACGGCGTGCAAGCGGCGAAGGCGCGCAAGGCGGATGCGCTGATCGTCGATACGGCGGGCCGATTGCACAACAAGACCAACCTGATGGACGAGTTGAACAAAGTCTACCGGGTGTTGAAACGGGAAGTTCCCGATGCGCCGCACGAAGTGCTGCTGGTGCTGGACGCGACCACCGGCCAGAATGCGTTGCAGCAGGCGAAAATTTTCGGTGAAGCGACCGGCGTCACCGGGCTGGTGCTGACGAAGCTGGACGGCACGGCGAAAGGCGGCATCGTGATCGCGATCCGCGATCAGCTGGAGATCCCGGTCAAGTTCGTCGGCCTCGGTGAAAAAATCGACGACCTGCAGGCGTTCGACCCGCAGCAGTTTGTGACGGCCCTGTTTACTGACGCTCCTCAAAAGTGACGGTTCGCTCGCTTTCCGGCGCAAGTCGCGCTTTCGCACTAAAAAAGTGCCAGGTCGGGCCAGGCGGGGCCCCGCAAAATCTTGTTCAGAGGAGGCGGGCGGACAACGTCAGCGGAACGCGGGCACTTGACAGCCTCCGCCGGTTCCAGTAAGATGAGTGTTGTGCTGTAAAGGTTTTGATCTTGACAGGACGAAGGCGTGGTACTCGATGCTGGAAAAAACGACACGCATGAACCTGTTGTACGATTTTTACGGTGCGTTGCTGACAGAGAAGCAGCGCCTTTTTATGGAACTCTATTATCACGACGATCTGTCGCTTGCGGAGATCGCGGAACAATATCACGTTTCCCGGCAGGCGGTGCACGACAACATCCGCCGCTCGGAAACGCAACTGGAAGAATACGAACAGACGCTCAGGCTGTTGGAGCGGCACGAACAGCGGGTCCGTTTGTGCGGCGAACTGCTGGACAGGATCGGCCGTTTGCCGATCACCGACGCAGAAAAACAGGATTTGCTCCGGATGGTTCGCCTGCTGCGGCACGACGGGGAGAGCGAGATGACGTAACCCTCGCAACAATGTGACGGGAGAAAACGGGCAGGCGAGTCCGCCTGCGCCAGGGAAAGGAGGTTGTGTATGGCTACGATTTTTGAAGGGCTGTCAAGCAAATTGCAGGAGACGTTCCAGCGTCTGCGCGGCAAGGGGAAGCTGACGGAAGACGACGTTAAGGAAGCGATGCGCGAGGTTCGCTTGGCGCTCTTGGAAGCGGACGTCAATTTTAAAGTCGTGAAAGAGTTTGTGGAAAAAGTCCGTGAACGGGCTGTCGGGCATGAAGTGCTGCAGAGTTTGACGCCCGGCCAGCAGGTGATCAAGATCGTCAACGAGGAACTGACCGAGCTGATGGGCGGCAGCCAAAGCCGGATCGCACAGGCGGCCAAGCCGCCGACGGTGGTGATGATAGTCGGCCTGCAAGGGGCGGGGAAAACGACGACCGCCGGCAAACTTGCCAATCTGCTGAAAAAGCAACACCGCTACCCGCTCTTGGTGGCGTGCGACATTTACCGCCCGGCGGCGATCAAACAGCTGCAGGTGCTGGGGGAACAGGTGAAAACCCAGGTGTTCTCGCTGGGCGATCAGGTGAGCCCGGTGGAAATCGCGAAACAGGCGATCGAACATGCAAAATTGCACGGTTTCGATTACGTGCTGATCGACACCGCCGGCCGCCTGCATATCGACGAGGCGTTGATGGACGAACTGAAGCGGATGAAAGAAGCGGTCGAGCCGGATGAGATCCTGCTGGTGGTCGACGCGATGACCGGGCAGGATGCGGTCAACGTGGCCGAGCATTTTCACCGGGAACTTGGCATCACAGGCACCATTCTCACCAAACTGGACGGCGACACGCGGGGCGGTGCGGCCCTGTCGATTCGCTCGGTGACCGGCACGCCGATCAAGTTTGCGGCGCTGGGCGAGAAACTGGACGCACTAGAACCGTTCCATCCGGACCGGATGGCCTCCCGCATTCTCGGCATGGGGGACGTGCTGACCCTCATCGAGAAAGCGCAGGCGACCGTTGACCAGGCGAAGGCGGAGGAAGCGAGCAAGAAACTGGTCAGCGGCGAGTTCACGCTGGAAGATTTCCTTGAGCAGATGCAGCAAATCAAGAAAATGGGACCGCTGCAGGATCTGCTCGCCATGCTACCGGGACTGGGCAACCACAAGGCACTGAAAAACGTCAACATTGACGATAAGCAAATCGGCCGGATCGAAGCGATCATCCGCTCGATGACGCCGGAAGAGCGGCGCCAGCCGAAGCTGATCAACGCCAGCCGGCGGCGGCGGATCGCGGCGGGCAGCGGCACTTCCGTGCAGGAGGTCAACCGCTTGCTGAACCAGTTTGCCGAGATGCAGAAGATGATGAAGCAACTGCCTGGACTGGCCAAACGAATGGGCAAGAAAAAAGGCAAAAAAGGATTCGGCGGTTTCCGCTTTCCGTTTTAGCCAATTTTTCATTCCCTTACCGGGAGTGAATTGATATAATAGTCAAGCTGACTTTAGCTAGGGGGTGAAAACGATGGCAGTGAAAATCCGTTTGAAGCGCATGGGGGCCAAAAAAGCTCCGTTCTACCGCGTGGTGGTGGCCGACTCGCGTTCGCCGAGAGACGGCCGTTTCATCGAGGAGATCGGTACTTACAATCCGGTTACGCAGCCGGCTCAGATCAACATCGATGAAGAGAAAGCGATCAAGTGGCTGAAAACCGGTGCGCAACCGTCCGATACGGTTCGCAACCTGTTCAGCAAGACGGGCATCCTGAAGAAAGTTCACGAGATGAAGTAAGTCCACTCCAATGTCGGGAGGGCTTGGCGATGAAACAACTTGTTGAACTGATTGCCAAGGCGCTTGTGGATCATCCCGATCAGGTTCGGGTCACGGAAACGGCGAACGGCGATTCGGTGGTGTATCAATTGAGCGTGGCGCCGGGGGATGCCGGCAAGATTATCGGAAAACAGGGACGGATCGCGAAAGCGATCCGCACCGTCGTGGCCGCGGCCGCCTTGCAGGAAGACAAGCGGGCGACCGTGGATATCCTGTAACAGGGTCGGAAATCTCAGGGTTTTCGACCCTGAACTGTTCCCAGCCAAGTGACGCGAAGCTCCGAAGTGGATTCCGCTTGCTCTGTTGGGAACCCGATGAAGCCCAACCTATGTAGGAGCAACCGGAACAGGGCATGCTGGAGATAAGGGGGTGATCGCTGTGCAGGAACGGCTGATCCGTGTCGGTTCACTTGTCAATACGCAAGGCATCCGGGGGGAAGTGCGCGTCATCAGCCATACCGATTTTCCGGACAAGCGGTTTATAAAAGGGTCCAGATTGCTGTTGGTGCACCCCGATTTTCCGGAGCCGGTCGAACTGGTCGTCGAATCGGCGCGCGTACATAAAAAATTCTATTTGTTGAAGTTTGCGGGACATCCTTCGATCAACGACGTGGAAAAATACAAGGGCGGCGAACTGATGATCCGCGAATCGGACTTGCAGCCGCTGCCGGAGGGCAGCAATTACATTTTCGAATTGGTCGGCTGCCGCGTGATCACGGAGGATGGCGAAGAGTTGGGGGAATTGGTCGAGGTGCTGCAGCCGGGCGCCAATGACGTATATGTCGTCAGGCCGCCGAAAGGCAAGGACATCCTGTTGCCGGCAATTCCCGACTGCATCAAACACGTCGATGTGGAAAACAAACTGGTTCGCGTCCATTTGCTGGAAGGTTTGATCGATTGATGAAGATCGACATTGTGACTTTGTTTCCTGAGATGTTCGAGGGCGTTTTGTCCGCAAGCATCATCGGCCGTGCCCGGACGTCTGGCGCTGTGCAGATCGGCGTGACCGATTTTCGCAAGTTCTCGACGAACAAGCACCAGACGGTGGACGATACTCCGTATGGCGGCGGAGGCGGCATGGTGCTGAAGCCGGAGCCGATTTTTGCGGCGGTCGAATCGCTGCTCGAACAATCTGACACCAAACCGCGGATTATTCTCACCTGCCCGCAGGGAGTTCCGTATACGCAGGAACGGGCGCTGGAGTTGGCGCGGGAACAGCATCTGATCTTGATTTGCGGCCATTATGAAGGGTACGATGAACGGATTCGCCAGCATCTGATCACCGATGAGATCTCGATCGGCGATTATGTGCTGACCGGCGGCGAGATCCCGGCGATGGCGATCATCGACTCGGTGGTCCGCCTGCTGCCGGGGGTGCTGGGGAACGATGCGTCGGCTGAACTTGATTCGTTCCGCAACGGCCTGCTGGAACATCCCCATTACACGCGCCCATACGAGTTTCGCGGCTGGAAAGTGCCGGATGTGCTGCTGTCGGGCCATCATGAAAAAATCGAGCAGTGGCGCCGGCGAGAATCCCTGCGTCGCACCTACCTGCGGCGTCCCGATCTGCTTGAGCGGGCGGAACTGACGGAGCAGGATCGCCGGTGGCTGCAGGAAATCGCCGCAGAAGAAGGCGGGGCCCCTCCCCGGACATCATGAGCTGTATCCCCTGAACGATGCCGGAGAGGCGACCCCGATCTAGTCTATGCGGCCGGTTCGCTGTTGGTTCGTTTCCAACTGTCTTTCAAACGCCGCCATCTGCTTGTTGGCACCCTCCTGTTTGCCTGCTTCCAAACAGTTGGCTATTTTCAGATAACCTGCTCCGATGTTTTCCGTTTTGTGATTTGCTGACTAACAAGCTCCTGATCCCTCAACCCTGATTAATCATTGTATGTCAGAAAATCTAACACAAACCTCTTGCTAACCGCCCTCCTCCTGTATATAATGAAGGTACATGTTAGAAAAAATAACACATATCAAGAGACCGTGTTTTGACAATGTTGTCAAAATCGTGTTGCGGCAATGAAGCCCTGCAGCAACCTGCGTGCGGTCCGCCGGGACGTAGTGTCCTCCCGGACGGGCAACAGGTTCGTGTCAGGGCTTCGATTATTTCGCTTTATGCGGTTGCGGGCAACGGGGCCGGTACTCGGGCGAGGCAGCCACTGGCAAATGCAAAGGAGGTCCGGTCCACATGCAGAACTTGCTGCATACGTTTCAAACCAAGGTCGACCAGACGGCACCTGAAGTCGGCGTCGCCAGCCACTGCTGCTTTTGCAGCATGCAGTGTGCGCTTGAACTGCGCGTCGATCCGGTTCAATCCAAAATAACGGGCGTGCAGCCGGTGAGAGAATTTCCGGTCGCATCCGGCAGAGCCTGCCTGAAAGGAATCGCCGCGCATGAACATGTCCGCCACCGGGAACGGCTGACGGTGCCCCTGATCCGGAAAAACGGGCAATTCTCACTCGCCACATGGGAGGAAGCGATCGATGAGATCGCAGAGCGATTCGCCTCGATCCAGAAGCGGCACGGGCGTGACGCGGTGGCCGTTTACGGCGGCGGGTCGTTGACCAACGAAAAGGCGTATCTGCTCGGAAAATTCGCCCGGGTGGCGCTTGGCACCCGCAACATCGACTACAACGGGCGTTACTGCATGTCCTCGGCGGCGGCCGCCATGAACAAGGCGTTCGGGATCGACAGGGGAATGACGGTTCCGTTGCATGACATCCCGCTCGCCCGGTTCATTTTGATCGTCGGCGCGAATCTGGCCGACTGCCAGCCGACCATCCTTCCCTACCTGCTGCAGGCGAAGAAAAACGGGGCGAAGATCGTGGTTGTCGATCCGCGGGCAACCGGCACGGCGAAGCTGGCCGATCTGCACGTCCCGATTCGGCCGGGAACCGATCTGGCGCTGATGAACGGCATTCTGCACGTGATGATCGAAGAGAACTGGATCGACTCCGATTTTATCGAGAACCGCACGATCGGATTCGAGCAGGTGAAACGGACGGTCCGTTCTTATACGCCGGAAAGGGTGGCGCAGATCACCGACGTGCCGGTGGAACACATCCGCCAGATTGCGCGTTGGTACGGGCAGGCGGAGACGGCGATTCTGTACACGGCGCGCGGTATCGAGCAGCACGCACGCGGTGTCGACAATGTGCTGAGCTGTCTCAATCTGGTGCTGGCATCCGGCAAAATCGGCCGGCCTGGCTGCGGCTACGGGGCGGTGACCGGTCAGGCCAACGGCCAGGGCGGGCGGGAACACGGCCAGAAAGCGGATCAGCTGCCCGGCTACCGTTCGATCGAGCATCCGGAACACCGCCGGTACATCGCTTCCGTTTGGGGGATCGACGAACGGGAACTGCCGGGCAAGGGAAAATCGGCCTATGAGCTGTTTGAAGCGATGGCGGCCGGCGAAATCAAAGGCTTGTTCGTGCTCGCGTCCAATCCGGTCACTTCCAGCCCGAACAGCAACCTGGTGAAACGGGCGGTGGCGGCGCTGGATACGTTGGTGGTGGTCGATCTCTTTTTAAGCGAAACGGCGAAAATGGCCGATATCGTGCTGCCCGGTTCCGCCTGGACGGAAGACGAGGGAACCATGACGAATCTGGAAGGCCGCGTGATTCTGCGCCGGGCGGCGCAGCGGCCGCCCGGGCAGGCGCGGGCGGACTGGCGGATTTTGTGCGATCTGGCGGAACGTCTGGGCAAAGGACGGTTTTTCGCGTACGACTCGCCGCAAGCGATTTTCGAAGAGCTGCGGTTGGCGAGCAAAGGCGGCAAGGCGGATTATTCCGGCATCAGTTACGAAAAGATCGAGCGGCAAAAGGGCGTTTTTTGGCCCTGCCCGGCAGAGGAGCATCCGGGCACGGAGCGGCTGTTTGCCGAGCGGTTTGCCCATCCGCACGGCAAGGCGATGTTTCATCCGGTTGAATGCAGGGAAGCGGGCGAACTGCCTGACGGCGACTATCCCTATCGGCTGACGACCGGCCGCCTGATCAACCACTATTTGACGGGGGTGCAGACCCGGCGGACGGTGTCATTGAACGCGAGGTGCCCCGAACCGTATGTCGAGATGCATCCGGAGACGGCGGCGGCCAACGGGATCGAAGATGGCGATTGGGTGGAACTGGCGAGCCGCCGGGGAACCGTGCAATACCGGGTGAAAATCACCCCATCCATCCGGCCGGACACCCTGTTTGTGCCGATGCACTGGGAGGAGGAACGGTCCGTCAACCGGCTGACCAGCCCGGAACTGGACCCGGAGTCGCGGATGCCGGAGTTTAAATTGTGCGCCGTCTCGTTTAGGAAAATCAGAACCGGAAGCGAAAGGGAGAAAGAACATGAACAAGCAAAAATTGGTGCTGGTCGGTAACGGAATGGCCGGCGTCCGGTGCGTCGAGGAGATTCTGCAGCTGGCGCCGGACCGGTTTGCGATCACCATTTTTGGCAAAGAGCCGCATCCGAACTACAACCGGATTTTGTTGTCATCCGTGCTGGCAGGCGATGCGGACATCCGGGACATCGTGCTGAATGACTGGGATTGGTATGAGCAAAACGGAATCATGCTGCACGCCGGTCAGACGGTGACGAAAATCGATACGGAGAAGCGTTTGGTCTACACCGATGGCGGGATCGTGGAACCGTATGACGATCTGATTCTCGCCACCGGCTCGCTGCCGTTCATGCTGCCGATTCCCGGCACCGACAAGGAAGGGGTGATCCGTTCCGGGACATCAAGGACTGTGAGACGATGATCGAAGCCTCGAAGAAATACAAAAAAGCGATCGTTATCGGCGGCGGATTGCTCGGGCTGGAAGCGGCGCGCGGGCTGCTCAACCTGTCGATGGAGGTCAGTGTCGTTCACATTTTCGACAATCTGATGGAGCGGCAGCTGGACCCGGTTGCGTCGAAGCTCTTGCAGCGGGAGCTGGAAAAGCAGGGGATGCGGTTCCTGCTGGAAAAGCAGTCGGCCGAAATCCTCGGCGGCAAGCGGGCGACCGGGCTGCGGTTTGCGGACGGCACGGAGGAGGCAGCCGATCTGATCGTGATGGCGGTCGGCATCAAGCCGAACGTAAGTCTGGCGAAGGACAGCGGCATCGAGGTCAACCGCGGCATCGTGGTCAACGACTATCTGGAAACGAACGTGCCGCATGTGTACGCGGTGGGGGAATGCGCGGAGCACCGCGGGGTGGTCTACGGACTGGTGGCGCCTTTGTTTGAGCAGGGGCAGGTCCTGGCCAAACGGCTCTGCGGAGTGGAAACCGCGCCGTACGAAGGTTCGATCGTCTATACGAAGCTGAAGGTGTCGGGGGTGGATGTATTTTCCGCCGGCGAGTTTCTGGACAGTCCCGACACGCGAGCGATCCGCGTGCACGACGAGTTCGCCGGCATCTACAAAAAAATTCTGGTGCGCGACAACAAAGTGGTCGGCGCTGTGCTGTTCGGGGATACAAGCGACAGTTCCCGCATTTTGCAGATGATGCGAAACGGTACCGATGTGATGCAGATTCGGCGCGTGTCGATTTTGGAAAATCCGGCTGCGACGGCAGGCGGAGCAGCCAGGGGGGCGGGCGGCGCATCTGCCGTTGCGGCGATGGCGGACGACGAGATCGTGTGCGGCTGCAACGGGGTGTCGAAGGGCAGAATCGTGCGAGCGATCCGCGAAAAAGGGCTGTGCTCGGTGGAAGAGATCAAGGGCTGCACCGGGGCGTCACGCTCTTGCGGCGGCTGCAAACCGCTGGTGGCCCAACTGTTGGAGCACGTCCTGGGCGACGCGGTTGCGGCGGCGCAGAAAGAGCCGATTTGTTCCTGCACATCGCTGAGCCGGGAAGAAGTGCTGGCGGAAATCAGGGAAAAGGGTCTGACGAGCGTGCGGGAAGTGATGCACGTGCTGGAATGGCATGAGCCGGAAGGATGTTCCAAATGCAGGCCGGCGCTCAATTATTATCTCAACCTGCTCTGGCCGGACGCACATGCGGACGAGCCGGAGTCCCGCTTCGTCAACGAACGGATGCACGCCAACATCCAAAAGGACGGCACCTATTCGGTGGTCCCCCGCATCTATGGGGGCGTCACCTCGCCTGCAGAACTGAAACGGATTGCCGAAGTGGCCGAGAAATACCGGGTGCCGATGGTGAAAATCACCGGCGGCCAGCGGCTCGATCTGTTGGGTGTGAAAAAGGAAGATTTGCCGAAGATCTGGGAAGAACTCGACATGCCGTCCGGATTTGCTTACGGCAAGGCGATCCGTACCGTCAAAACGTGCGTCGGAAGCGATTTTTGCCGGTTTGGAACGCAAAATTCGATCCAGATGGGTATCGACATCGAGAAAAAATTTGAACGGCTGAACACGCCGGCGAAGGTGAAGATGGCGGTGTCCGGATGTCCCCGCAACTGTGCGGAATCGGGAATCAAAGATGTGGGCGTCGTGGGAATCGACGGCGGCTGGGAACTCTACGTCGGCGGCAACGGCGGCGTGCATGTGCGGGCCGGCGATCTGCTGTGCAAGGTGAAGACGGAAGCGGAAGTGATGGAATGGATCGGCGCGTTCCTGCAGTACTACCGGGAAAACGCCAACTACGGGGAACGCACGTCCTATTGGGTGGAACGGGTCGGCGTGGACGCGATCCGGCAGGTGCTGGACGATCCGGAAACCCGCCGCCAGTTGAACGAACGGATCGACGTGGCGCTGTCGGTCTTGAAAGATCCGTGGCAGGAGATCGTCCGCAACCAACAGTCTCGTTCGCTGTTTGAGGAGCTGTCGGTGCTGGCGGGGGACAGACAATAGATGGTGGTGCTTCCCGCTTCTCCGCGGTTGGGTGACAGCTGTTTTGGCGACCCCGTGGGAGCGGCAGCCAGGCGGAATTGAGGCCCAAAATGCACAAGTCTCGCGAGGAGGGATTGCGATGAAAGGAGTACAGGCGGTCAGGCTGCAAGTGGCCACATTACAGGAACTGACCGTGCAAACGGGCAGGGTGGTGAAAGTGGACGGACGCGAAATCGCATTGTTTCGCCTGAGCACAGGCGAGGTGCGGGCGGTGGAAAACCGCTGTCCGCATAAAGGCGGGCCGCTGGCGGAAGGAATCGTCTGCGGGGAGTACGTATTCTGCCCGCTGCACGACTGGAAAATCTGTTTGCGAGACGGGAATGTGCAGGCCCCCGACAACGGATGTGTCACGACGTTCCAGGTAGACGTGGTGAACGAGAAAGTGTATATCAGTATGTAGGAAGACTGGTATACACTTTCGATTCCTGCTAGAGCGTCCGGTTGGCGAACGATTCGGGTCTCCCGAAACGGCAGCCGTTTGGATGGTGCATCGTATGTTTTCGGTTGGTATGGCTTTGGCGGGAATCGCGACGAAGGGGCGGAACACAATGCAGCAATTTCTCAAGGAAGTCGGCCGCGGCAAAAAAGGGGCCAAGGATCTCCCGTACGAAGCGGCCAAGGAAGCGGCCGCACAGATTTTTGACGGGCAGGCGAGCGATGCCCAGATCGGCGCATTTTTCATCGCGGAACGGGTGAAAGGCGAGACGGTCGACGAACTGCTCGCGTTTATCGAGGCTGCCCGGGAGCGGTCCACCGTGATCCCGCATTCGCTCGGCGGTGTTTTGGATTGTGCCGGGCCTTATGATGGGCGGGCAAAATCGTTTGCGGCGACCATCCCGGTGGCGGCCGTTTTGGCTGCGGCCGGCGTGCCGGTCGTCTTGCACGGAAGCGGAACGCTGCCGCCCAAGTATGGGGTCAGCTTGCGTGAAATCCTGCGCGAGGCGGGCGTTCCGACAGGCGGCGACGGGCAAACGGTTGGCCGGATGCTCAATCAATTGGGGATCGCGTTCATCGACACGGAAAATTTTTGCCGGCCGCTTAGACAACTGCGTCCGGTTCGCGAACAGCTCGGGGTGCGGACGCTGCTCAATACAGCGGAAAAATTCCTCAACCTCGCAAACGCCGACTATCTGGTGGCGGGCGTCTTCCACACGACCGTTCTCGAAAAGGCGGCGGAGCTGGCGGTGAAACTGGGTTACAAGCGGGCGATGATCGTGCAGGGAATCGACGGTTCGGAGGATGTGCCCGTCAACCGTCCTTCCGCCTTGTATTGGATTCAGGACGGCACGATGGAAAAACACCTGATCGATCCAAAGCGATACGGACTGCACGCGGAAAATGAACCGGCGAATTTGACGGCCGCCGAACAGGCTGCGTCGATCGCCGGCGTGCTGCAAGGAGAACATGCGTACCGAAATATGGTGCTGCTCAACAGCGGGTTGCGTTTGTGGCTGACGGAACGGGTGCAAAACATGGGAGAGGGAATCGAACTCGGCCGCTCCGTACTGGATGCGGGAGACGCGTGGAAGAAATTTGAGGATTGGCGCAGGGCGCCGGCGGAATCGCCATAACCAGGGGCAAAGCCTGGCGGTTCACCGCCCGCAGCGGTTGAACGGCGGGAGCAACAGGAGCGGTTTGCACACCTGCCGGCGGCCCATCGCGTTGCCCAGCAGAAACGGAGGGATGTTCCGGTGGATCCGGTGCCTCGCGACATGGCCGTGCTGACGATCGGGATTGTGAAAAAATTAACAGGGCTATCCCTGCGGCAAATTCGCTATTACGAAGAACTGGGACTTGTCAGTCCGCTCCGTTCTGAAGGCGAGCAACGGCTGTACTCGATCAATGACGTGGCGCGGTTGTTGCGGATCAAAGACATGATGGATCAGGAGTATCCGATTTACCAGATCAAGCAGATCCTGGAGCCGCCGCAGACGCCCTCGGAACCGGTGCAGCAACCCCTGCCTTCGGAAACGGAACTGGACGACGCCCGCCTGCTGCGGGGAATTCGCAATCAACTGCACAATCGGACCGAACGTTCCTGGTCAACCTCCATCATTGAAGGTCAATTGGCACAGTTTTACAAAAATCAGCAGAAAAAATAGCCTTCCACCCATTTGTCAGTACTCATTCGGCCGCCCGAACAAACTGAACGGGGTGGCTGAAATTTTCTTTGTCGCGACTTACAGGTTCAACAAGACTCTCAAATTTCGATTACGTGTTAGATAGTCTAACATGGAATATTCAACTTCCCAACCGATTTTGCTATGCTCAAACCACAACCACATAGATCAAGGTTTTCTAGGGTTCCGCCCACGGGATGTTCGGTGGGGACTGGTCCAAGAGAGAACGGCATTTGCCTGGTGCAAATGCTACACGGAGGGACAAAAGCCCGGGAGGAGTTAACAATCTGTTTGTTAACTCCTTTTTTATTCAAGAGCAATTTTTAGCGAGGAGGAGGATTTTATGAGAAAACTGGCTGCATGGTTGATCAGTGCCCTGCTGCTGGTTGCGACGACGGGCTGTTCCGGTGGTGAAGCTTCGCAAACTTCCGGCGCAAACCAACAAAAAATCCGCCTGGGGCTGAGTCCGTGGCCCGGTTGGTTTGTCTGGTACCTGGTCAAAGAAAAGGGTGGCTCTTGGCGGCCGCGGAACATTATTCGGAGCGGTTGTCGGCGCTGTGTTGACAAATGCAGCGAAAAGCTTTTTTAGCGAATCGTATCCCGATATCTGGTTGTATTTTCTCGGAGGACTGTTTCTTGTCGTCGTGCTTTTCTTGCCACACGGAATTGTTGGTGTGTCGGATTGGTTTCGGGAAAAATTCGGCTGGAAAAGGGCGGTGGATCGTTTCTATGAAACCCATTCTCTGGATCCGAGACGTAACGGTTGATTTTGCCGGTTTTAAAGCGTTGAACCAGATCGATTTCGAAATGCGACAGGGCGAGGTTCATTTTCTGATCGGTCCGAACGGGGCGGGCAAAACCACCCTGCTGGATGTCATCTGCGGCAAAGTCAAACCGGAGCGTGGGGAAGTGATTTTCAAGGGTGAAATCGACTTGACCCAACTGCAGGAATATCAGATTGCACGCTTGGGCGTCGGCCGCAAGTTTCAAGCCCCGTCTGTATTCGGCAATCTGACTGTGTTTGAGAATCTCGAATTATCGATGCAACAAAACCGCAACCTGCTGGCCGCTCTACGGGCAAAACTGTCAGCGGAAGAACGGGATCAGATTTGGCAGCAGCTCGAAATGATCAACCTGCTCGACTTCGCGCATATGAAAGCCGAGACATTGGCACACGGGCAGAAGCAATGGTTGGAAATCGGCATGTTGCTGATGCAGAATCCAGAACTGCTTTTGCTCGATGAACCGGTGGCCGGCATGACCAAACCGGAAACGGAAAAGACTGGCCAGTTGATTCAGGAATTGCGAAAACCCGTTCGCTGTTGGTGGTGGATCATGACATGGAATTTGTCAGAAAATTTTCCGACCATGTGACAGTCATGCATGAAGGCAGAATTCTTTGCCGGGGAACCATCGCAGAGGTGCAGGAAGACCCCCGGGTGACGGAAGTGTATCTGGGACGGAGGATCGAAGCGGCATGTTAAAGCTGGAGAATCTGGAAGTGTGTTACGGAGAAACGGTGGTCTTGCGCAACTTACATGTTTCCGTGCAAACCGGACAGGTAGTGTCTGTGCTGGGGCGGAACGGGGTAGGGAAAACGACGCTTTTAAAAACTATCATCGGTCTTCTGCATCCGCAGCGGGGAACGATTTGCTTCGAACAGCAGGACATCACGAATCTCAGACCGGAACAGCGGGCCGCCCGGGGGATCGCTTATGTGCCGCAGGGGAGGGAGATTTTTCCCCAATTGACGGTGGAAGAAAATCTACAGTTGGGACTACAGCCGTTACCCAAACGGGAGCGCAAGATTCAGGACGAGATCTACGAGATGTTCCCATTGTTGAAAACCATGGGTTCGCGCAAAGGGGGTGACCTCAGCGGAGGTCAACAGCAGCAGCTTGCCATCGCCAGAGCATTGGTCACCCGGCCTAAACTGCTGTTGCTTGACGAGCCAACGGAAGGGATTCAGCCGAATCTTGTGCAGGAGATTGAAGAAGTCATCCGGTCGCTAAAAGAGAAACGAAGCATGGCGATCGTTCTGGTCGAACAGAGTCTCGATTTCGCCTTGGCTGTGGCGGATTATTGTTACGTTTTGGAAAAAGGATCCGTGGCGGCGGAAGGCCAACCGACGAAGATCGGGGAAGACGTGGTCCGGGTTTATCTGACCGTGTGAGAGAGGTTGGTGTTTATGCATCTGACGGACAGGGAGAAAGAAAAATTGTGGATCGTGGTGGCGGCCGATTTGGCCCGCCGCCGCCAGAAACGCGGCTTGAAATTAAACTATCCGGAAGCGATGGCAATTCTCACATATGAAATTCTGGAAGGGGCGAGAGACGGAAAATCGGTCAGTGAGCTGATGCATTGGGGAACCACCATCCTGACAGAAGAAGATGTACAGGAAGGGGTGGATGCGATGATTCAAGAAGTGCAGGTGGAGGCGACTTTCCCGGACGGGACAAAGCTGGTCACAGTTCATATGCCGATCCGGCCCAAGGACGGGACCATAGTCAAAGACCAAATATGAAATGGTCAAGTACACCCGCCCGTTCAGAGAGTAACGAAGGGAAGTGAGGGAGATGGTCATGATACCGGGTGAATATCGGTTGAAAAGCGAACCGATTTTGCTCAATGCCGGAAGGAAAACGACCGATTTGAAAGTGATTAACCGGGGAGATCGGCCGGTGCAGGTGGGGTCTCATTTTCATTTTTATGAAGTGAACAAAGAACTCGATTTTGACCGTGAAAAAGCCAAGGGAATGCGTCTGAACATCCCTGCCGGAACGGCGGTACGGTTTGAGCCAGGGGAGGAAAAGGTCGTGCAGTTGGTCGCGATCGGCGGCAACCGGGAAATTTACGGACACAACGGGCTGGTGTCCGGGTCGGTCAAGCAAGCGATTGAGCAAAATCCATCACCCGAACAGACAGGATTGAAAATGACCCGGGAAGCATACGCCAGCATGTTTGGCCCTACCACTGGTGACAAAGTGCGTCTGGCGGATACGGAGTTGTTTATCGAGGTGGAGAAAGATTTCACCGTTTACGGCGATGAATGCAAGTTTGGCGGTGGCAAAGTGCTGCGGGACGGTATGGGGCAATCATCCCGGGCCACTCGGTCGCAGGGCGTACTGGATGTAGTGATCACCAACGCGTTGATTCTCGATTATTGGGGGATTGTGAAGGCGGATATCGGAATCAAGGATGGACACATCGTCGGTGTCGGAAAAGCGGGCAATCCGGATGTGATGGATGGGGTGGATCCGGAACTGGTGGTGGGCGCCTCGACCGAAGTGATTGCCGGAGAAGGTCTGATCGTCACACCGGGCGGGATCGACACCCATATCCACTTCATCTGTCCGCAGCAGATTGAAACCGCGCTGGCATCCGGTATCACCACCATGATCGGCGGCGGCACCGGGCCAGCCACAGGGACGAATGCCACGACCTGCACCCCGGGTGCCTGGAATATTCACCGCATGCTGGAGGCGGCGGAAGCATTTCCGATGAATCTGGGATTTCTCGGGAAGGGGAACGCGTCGGATGCAGCGGCGTTGGAAGAGCAGATTCAGGCCGGGGCCATCGGGTTGAAATTGCATGAGGACTGGGGAACGACGCCGGTCGCGATCGACACGTGCCTGACAGTCGCGGACCGCTTCGACGTCCAGGTGGCGATTCATACCGACACACTGAATGAAGCGGGATTTGTGGAAGATACCATCCGGGCGATCGCCGGACGCACCATCCACACCTACCATACGGAAGGGGCGGGCGGCGGACACGCTCCTGACATCATCCGGCTGGCCGGGGAACCGAACGTCCTGCCTTCTTCCACCAACCCGACACGGCCTTTTACGGTGAACACGATTGACGAACACCTTGACATGTTGATGGTGTGCCACCATTTGGACAGCCGGATCCCGGAGGATGTGGCGTTTGCCGATTCCAGGATCCGGCCGGAGACGATTGCGGCCGAAGATATTTTTCATGATCTCGGCGTATTCAGCATCATCAGTTCCGATTCGCAGGCGATGGGGAGAGTGGGGGAGGTGATTCTCCGGACTTGGCAAACGGCCGACAAGATGAAGAAACAAAGAGGTCCTCTGCCGGAAGAGACGGGGGACAACGACAATTTCCGGGTCAAACGCTATCTGGCGAAATACACGATCAATCCTGCCATTGCCCACGGAATTGCCGAATACGTCGGTTCGATCGAGCGCGGAAAATGGGCTGATCTCGTTTTGTGGAAGCCGGCTTTTTTTGGCGTCAAGCCGGAACTGGTATTGAAAGGCGGTTTTATCACCTATGCCGCGATGGGGGATCCGAATGCGTCGATTCCGACTCCGCAACCGGTGATGGGGCGTCCGATGTTTGCTTCTTTTGGCAAAGCGGTTGCGAAATGTGCGATCACGTTTGTTTCAAAAGCGGCTTGGGAAGCGGGGGTGCCGCAGCAACTCGGATTGGCAAAACAGGTGTTGCCGGTGAAAAATTGCCGGAACATCGGGAAAAAAGACATGATTCACAATGATGTCACACCAAAGATTGAAGTGGACCCGGAGACATATGAGGTGATGGCGGACGGGGAACGGGTAACCTGCGAACCGGCCGAGACGGTGCCGATGGCACAGCGCTATTTTCTGTTTTAGGGGGGACAGGGATGCATTCTCTGCTGCCTTTACTGCAATTGACGGATTCCGCTTTTCCGGTCGGGGCTTTCTCTCACTCGTACGGGCTGGAAACCGCTCTCCAGGAAAATCGGGTGAAGGACTCGCATGGTCTGCTCGAATGGCTGACCGCCTATCTGGTTACCGGTTTGGCCCCGATGGAGGGCACCGGGGTCTACTGGAGCTGTCATTATGCGGAATGGCTGCACACCGCTTCACCGGATCGGACAAATGCAGAGGAACATCTGAAAAACCTGGACCGGCGGTTGACGTTGTCCCGCTTCGCCCGCGAATCGAGAGAGGGTGCGATCAAGGTCGGGAAACGATACCTGGCCTTGGCGCGGGAATTGTATCCCGCCAGTGGACTCGACCTGTATAGCGACTGGATTCGAAATAAGGAATGCTACGGACATCCCGCCGTTGTCCACGGCTGGCTGTCCATGCATCTCCAGTTATCGCGCAAAACAGCCGTTGTATGCTACTTGTACAACGAAATCAACAGTTTGGTACAAAATGCGCTTCGTGCGATGACGATTGGGCAGCTGGAGGCACAGAAAGTGTTGCAGTCGATGTTTCCCATGATCGAGCAGGCAACCGGTCGGTTGCTGGCCGATCCGCCCGCAGCCGATGCGCTTTACAGTTGTTCTTTGCTGCAAGAAATTGAAGCCATGCGGCATGAAACGCTGTATTCCCGGCTTTTCATGTCGTAAAAATAGGAAATTCAAAGGAGGAAACGAAAATGTGTCTGGGGCATGTTCACCACGATCATGCATGGAAACACAGGAGTTTTCAGGGAGGACGCGCGTTGCGGGTCGGCATCGGCGGCCCGGTGGGATCGGGCAAAACGGCACTCGTTGAAAAATTGTGTTGGACCCTGAAAGACACGTACAGTCTGGCGGTGATCACCAATGATATTTTCACAAAAGAGGATGCCGAAATCCTGACGAAAACGGGTGTCTTACCGGCGGACCGCATTATAGGGGTGGAGACCGGAGGCTGTCCCCATACCGCCATCCGGGAAGATGCTTCCATGAATTTTGCCGCGGTGGAAGAACTGGAGAAACGGTTTCCCGATCTCGACATTATTTTCATCGAAAGCGGGGGAGACAATCTGGCCGCCGCGTTCAGTCCCGAGTTGGTCGACCTGTTCGTCTATATCATCGACGTCGCACAGGGCGAGAAAATTCCCCGCAAAGGAGGTCCAGGCATTACCCGGTCCGATCTCTTGGTGATCAACAAAATCGATCTGGCGGAACATGTGGGCGCCAGCCTGCAGGTGATGGAACAGGATTCCCGCCGTATGCGGGGAGATAGACCGTTTTTCTTCACCAATCTGTTTGAAAATATCGGGGTTCCGGAGATCGCCCGCTGGATCTCGCAAGCGTATCACGGTGAAACGGAAAGGGTGACGGTGTGAAGGTTCACGGCTCCTGGACGGGGACGATCGCTTTGAACCGTGGTGTCAGCATACTGGCCGATACCCGGCAGAGGGCGCCCTTGAAAGTGGCAAAACCGTTCACGGGAGAACATGGCGAACTCCTGTTGTATCTGATGGACGCATCGCCAGGCTTGTTCAACGGGGATCGGCAGGAAATTGAATGTCGTCTACTGAATAACACCCATCTCTATTTGACCAACCAATCCTCATGCAAGCTGCATCCCTCGCTGGCCGCCTTCGAGAGCCGGCAAATTCAACGTTTTTACCTGCACGAGGGAGCGGTTCTGGAATATTTTCCGGAACCGCTGGTCCCCTATAGGGGGGCCGATTTTATCGGGGAGACGGTTGTGGAGATGAGAACCGGCGCCCAGGCCATCATTGGCGAGATTCTGACACCGGGCAGGGTAGGCCGGGGCGAGGTATTTCAATACAAAAAGGTGGTCAGTCGGTTTTCGGTGTATTGGAACGGGAAATGGACGGTTTGGGACTCGCTTGTGCTGGAACCCGGAAACTGGCTGGATGCGAAACAAATTTTTGGAGACTTTACACATTTTGGCACATTATGGGTGTTATCCGAGAAGATTTCCAACCGGCACGTGGAGCAACTTCAGGAACTGATCAGTTTCGGGCGGGACGATCCGGTATATGCCGGGGTGAGCTTGCTTTTGAACAACGGACTCGCCATCAGGATGCTGGGGGGCTCGGCAAGCGCCTTGCAATCGTTCATGCACGCATGTTGGGATCGGGTGCGCCGAGAACTACTTGGCAAACCGTCATTCAAGGTACGGAAATAAGAAAAGCATGTCAGAAAACATAACATGAGGGGTTGTGTACAGCTGGCCTCTGTACTATTCTCTCAACTGAGAAAACATCTTGCTGTGTGCCAGAGTGGCATGGCCGGGCAATGAAGCCCCTGTTCGGAAACGAGCAGAGGCTTTTTTTGCCGGATGGACGCAAAGGGGGATGGAGAGAGGGCGGCAGCGGAGGAATGGTTTTATTTTTCTTTTCCTGAAGATGAAAAAAGAGAGGGAGTGGACAGAGTGCAGCCTAAAGGTTTCTTAAAAAGCGGCCATACGCCGTCTTTGTTCAGCGCGTTCCTGTATTTTGACGTGAGTTTTATGGTCTGGGTGCTTTTGGGACCGCTTGCCGTTGTGATTGCAAACGACTTTCACTTGAACGCAGCCGATAAGGCCAACCTGGTCGCCCTGCCGACTTTGGGCGGTTCGATCCTGCGGCTGGTGCTCGGGTATTTGACCGATTCGATCGGCCCGAAAAAGACCGGACAGATCGGGATGCTGCTCACCATGATTCCGCTTTCCTGGGGCTGGCTGTTGGCGGACAGCATGAACCAGCTATACGTAATCGCTCTGTTGCTGGGGGTGGCTGGAGCCAGCTTTGCGGCGGCGCTGCCGCTTGCCAGCCGCTGGTATCCGCCGCAGTACCAGGGATTGGCGATGGGAATCGCGGGTGCGGGTAACAGCGGCACCATCTTTACGACTCTCTTTGCCAACCGGATCGCACAGCATTTTGGCGGCGACTGGCATGTGGTGTTCGGTTTCGCCCTGCTTCCGGTGCTTATTACCTTTGTCTTGTTTTCCCTGCTGGCAAAGGACAGCCCCAATCAACCCGAACCCCGGAAGTGGGCCGATTACGCGAACGTATTGAAGCAAAAAGACGCTTGGTTTTTCTGCATCTTTTACAGCGTCACATTCGGCGGCTTTGTCGGCATGTCCAGCTATCTGACGATATTTTTCAACACGCAATACGGATTGTCTCCCGTGCGGGCGGCTGATTTTGCCACCTTGTGCGTGATCGCCGGGAGTTTCTTCCGACCGGTGGGGGGATGGCTGGCTGACAAAGTCGGCGGGATTCGGATGCTGACCGGTCTCTACCTGGTGGTCGCCGCGATGATGGCCGGCATCTCGACACTGCCCGGACTGGGGCCGACGACCGTGATGCTGTTTATTGCCATGATGAGTCTGGGGATGGGCAACGGCTCCGTGTTCCAGTTGGTGCCGCAACGGTTCCAGCAGGAGATCGGCATTATCACCGGAATCGTCGGGGCGGCGGGTGGCCTGGGCGGCTATTTCCTGCCCAAGATTCTCGGCAACCTGAAGCAGTCGACCGGTTCCTTCACACCCGGTTTCCTTGCTTTGTCCGGAATAGCCGTTTGCGCCTTCCTGCTTTTGCTGGCGGTACAGGGGCAATGGAAGCGAACCTGGATCGGAGAAGGAGGCAAGGCAAAGGTCGGCCAGGTCAGTTCCGGCATCAGCGGATAAGACGGAAAGTTTACGTCATATATCCTAACATAAAAAATTGAGTTCCTGTTCCCTCCCTGGTATCCTGAAAACAAACCACAACATGTGAGAACGGGAGGGACTGAGGATGGGGCTGCTGTATGAAATTGCCCAGAAAATCCGGGAAGGCAAGAACCCGCCGGTGACGGGAGATGCAATGCGGATGCTGCCGGGTGTCCACCAGGCGGTTCGGCAAACCGCAGGGAAGGAGGCTGTGCATGATCGGGGCGCGCGTGATCAAAACTTCCCTGGCCGTGTCTCTCTCGATTCTGATCGCCCGCAGTTGTAAACTCGACACGCCCCAATTCGCCGGCATCGTTTCGGTCCTGGCGGTACAACCTTCGATTTACCGGACCTTTCGCCACGGACTGCAACAGACAGCCAGCGCCTTAATGGGGGCGGCTTTGGGCGCATGGGTGCTCTTTGTTGCGGGCAATTCCTGGTTGGTGATGGGCGGAGTCGCCCTGCTGCTGATGGCATTGCACGTGAGAATCGGCTGGACCAACTCGCTGCTGGTCGCCGTCGTCATCGCGATCAACACGATGGGAACGAGCCGCCTGACGTTCGCCGAATCGGCCTTCAACCAAATGGCGCTGGTCGCGATCGGGATGGGGATTGGTACGCTGGTCAACCTGCTGCACAAACCGGCGCACGAAGCGCGGGCGGAAGTGGCTGCCGTCCAGTCGGAACGCATGTTGCGAGCCCTGCTCCATTACATTTGCCTGGACTTGCAGGACCGCCGCGTAACCCCGTATGATCCCGTGATGAAAGGGCAGATTTCGCAGGTTCGCGCGTATATCGAAAAAGGCAAGGACATCTCCCGTCTGATCCGCGAGGACAAGAGATTTCACACGGCCGGCCGCGATCCGCTGGCGATGTTTCACTCGTTTGAGAGCATGGCGGAACGGATCCGCGACATCGTGAAGGAACTGCAAAAAATCGATCTGCAAAAAATCGGCCGGGCGCACGGCGAACTTCAGTTTGCCAACAAGGCGATCCGGGTCGTGATCCGGCTGCAGGAGCGATTGGTGGCGGGACGGAGTGCCGGCCTTGGAACGGTCCAACGCGCGCTGGAAGCGAGGAAAAACGGGATCTGGAGCCAGCGAACCGAGCAAACCGCAGATGCGGATTTTGCGTCCGCGTTGTGTTTCTACAACCTCTACCACCACTTGCTGGAGTATCTGCGGGAACTGGAGGCGTTCCGCGCCTCGTGCGGCGGCGAAGGGATCGGCGCGGTCAAATACCCGAACGCCAACAGCAGGGTCGTACCTTTCATGGACCCTGACAAAAGCAATGCGTTAGTAAAATTGACATCAGATTTTTTGAAAATATAACGGCCGCAGACTGCCGGAATCCAATCGAACACCCACAATGGCAGTGGCAAACGCACGCATCCTCTGTCTAACGGACAGGGGTTGTTTTGTTGCGGCCTGAGCATGATACAGGACGAATTATGTAATAAAACATAACATGATATGAAAAACAGAGAAAAATCGAGTGAAAACGGTTGCTTATCCAGATGTTACGTCATATTTGATTACATTGCGAGTTTGAACTTTTCTGATTTTGCACATAGAATACAGATATGAAGTGATGTGTTATATATTCTGACATGAAACCGGAAAGAAGTGAGGGGGAGGCGGGTGCGTGATGAAATTGTGGTCATCGGTTCCGGTAATCGGCTGAACGGATGGTTGCCGTCGGTGTTGGCCGAATGCCCGTATCGTCTGCGGTTTGTCCAGGTTCCGCAACAGCCGGAATCCGGCGAGCAGGCGGTTGCCGCCATCGCCGTGCAGGTGGCTGCTGAGGCTTGCATTTTGCAGGACGATGTCGATTTGGCCAGCTGGACGCAAGCGTTGCTGCAGGCCGAACAAGGACCTGTGCTGTGGGCCGTTGCCCGCCTGAACCGGAAAGTCGTCCGCTTGTTCGACGAGATCGGGGCAAAGGGCATCCTGACGCCCGCAACCGACCCGTTGGCTGCCGTTTGTTCGGTCAAAACCGCCGTCGCCGGCTGGCAAAGCGAACGGATGTACCGGAAACGGGCGGAACAGGCGCTGACCGAGCTGAACAATCGAAAATTGATCGAACGGGCGAAGGGGCTTTTGATGGACCGGTTCGCACTCTCGGAAGCGGAAGCGTACGGGCGGATTCGGCGGGAGGCAATGCGCAACCGCAAGAGCATGGTACAGATTGCGGAGAGCATTCTGCTGCTGCAGGATCTCACTGACATGTCAGGGTAAGGAAACACACATGAATGGAGGAGACAGGATGAAAAAAGGATTGACGCTGTTGCCGATTCTTTTGTCGATGTTGACCGGGCAGGCGCTGGCTGCCGGACAAGAACCGACTGTTCAGGACGCGATGCTCGCGGTCGACTCTGTATGGGTGATTGTGGCAGCGGTTCTGGTGTTCTTGATGCAAGCCGGGTTCGCGTTGTTGGAAGCGGGAGCCACGCGGATGAAAAACGCAGGGCATATTGCCGGCAAAAACGTGCTCAGCTTCGCACTTACGACACTTGTATTCTGGGCGGTTGGTTTTGCCATTACTTTCGGAACAGGAAACAGTGTATTCGGTACGAGCGGTTGGTTCTTGCATGTAGCGGATGATCAGGTGAATGAGGTGTTTGCGTCTCTTTCCGCATCCGGTGTACCGCTTGGCGCCAAATTCCTCTTCCAGGTCGTATTTGCAGGCGTATCGTTGGCGATCTTCTGGGGCGGAATCGCAGAGCGTGCAAAATTGATCGTCTACTTCGTGTTTGGAACTGTATTCATCGCCGCGATTTATTCGGTGATCGGCCACTGGGTGTGGGGCGGCGGCTGGCTGTCCAGCCTGGGCATGCAGGATTTTGCTGGATCGACGGTCGTTCACCTGGTTGGAGGAACTGCGGCTCTCGTTGGCGCCATCCTGTTGGGACCGCGTATCGGGAAGTACAACAAGGACGGTACGTCGAACACGATTCCGGGCCATAACATGGTATATTCTGTCTTGGGCGTAATCATTCTCTGGTTTGGTTGGTTCGGATTTAATGCGGGTTCGACCTTGGCGGCAAACGGAGCGTTCTTCCCGTATGTGGCACTGACCACCAATCTGGCGGCAGCAGCCGGTGCCGTAGCAGCTGTGTTCACCGTCTGGGCGGTACTCGGTAAACCGGACATCGGCTACATGTTAAATGGCGTTTTGGCAGCTTTGGTTGCGATTACCGCATCCTGTGCGTTCGTCAAACCGTGGGCGGCTGTGGTAATCGGTGCAATCGCAGGGATTGTGATGGTATTCTCGGTTCTCTTCTTCGAACGCGTGCTGAAGATCGACGATCCGGTTGGGGCTTTCTCGGTTCACGGCGTCGCCGGGATCTGGGGAACACTTTCGACAGGGTTCTTTGCTGCTCCTGACCTCGTTGAAAAGGTTGGTGTCGGTCAGCCGGGTTTGTTCTACGGCGGCGGTTTGCATCAACTGTGGGTACAGTTCTTGGGTGTTGCTGCCTCATTCGCCTATGTGTTCGTGGCATCGTTTGTCATCATGTACCTGATCAAAGTCACGGTGGGTCTGCGGATCAGCCGCGAAGAGGAGATCATCGGACTGGACATCAGCGAACACGGCGCATCCGGCTATCCGGAACAGTTGCCAAACGGCGGCCACTATGCCAAAACGTCTACGGAAGCGGCTTTCAACTGATGCAAACGGTCCAGGGGGATTGCGGGGCCCCGTCAATCTGAAAACCGTTCGCTTAGTCGAAATGGAAGCGGGTGTGGGCGGGGGCGGGGCTTCAGGGGTCCCGTTCTCTTGCCGTTCCGGAAAAGCCTGCTTATGGGGAGTGACTAGCAGTGGCTGCAGCATCCGATCTCCATTTGGTTTTTCTGCTGCGCATCTCGCTCAGCATCCTGCTTGGCGGACTGTTGGGCTGGGAACGGGAGAGAAAAAACAAATCGGCCGGTTTGAAAACGCATATTCTCGTATCCGTGTCCGGCTGCCTGTTGATGTGGCTCTCCACCTATTCGTTTGCCGACTTTACCAACCATCCGAATGCCCGTTTTGATCCGGCTCGCCTGGCCGCCCAGGTGGGCGGCGGAATCGGCGGATTTCTGGCGGCTGGGATCGTGCTGCGCAGCGACCGGTTTGCGATCAGCGGCTACTCGACCGCCGCCATGCTGCTGTTGGCGATGATTGTCGGATTTGCGGTCGGCAGCGGGCAATATTTTGTCGCAACTGTCACGGTCGCGCTTGTGATCTTGTGTATGGTTGGAATTCCGCGCTTACAAAAGCGGATCCATAAACCGCAGCGGAAACAGTTGACCTACGTGTCGGTCGATCGGCCGGCGCTGCTGGCCGAAATCGCCGCGATTCTGGGACAAAAAGGGCTCAATATCACCGATGTTTCGATGCACGCGGATGAGGATGTCGTGAGTACAACGATCGAATTTTCCGCTCCTCCTGTTGTCGATTCTCATCTGCAAGAAGTGGTGGAAACGATTTCAAAGATCGACAACGTTTTATCTGTTCAATTGGAATCGTCGGGAAAGGAGTAATGGAATGCAGGCAGCCGGGCAATCCATGTTGAGGCAGATCATCAGCCAGGTGGAGAGTGCGAACGAGATTCGCGCGTTGCGGGTGCTGCATGACCGGATGCCGGATGTGGCCCGCGATTGGCAAAGATCCGGCTTCGATGCTTGCGAAATTCTCTCCTTCATCAATCAGTGGCACGACCAGTTGATCAAACGCACGATCGAATTGACGCTGGCCGATTTGGAGAGCGCCGGCCGAGGGGCCCCGCCCACCCCGTTTTGCTGGCTTTTGCTGGGCAGCGGCGGGCGCCGGGAGCAGACGCTGGCGCCGGATCAGGATAATGCTCTGTTGTATCTGGAGGAACCTTCCGATACGCGGGGGGAGACGAGGGCATTTTTTCAAATGTTGGCCGAGTGGGTGGTCAGCCGGTTGGCTGCGGTCGGCTACCCTTATTGTCCCGGTTTTGTGATGGCGACAAATCCCCGCTGGAACGGATCGTTGCGGGAATGGCGGCAGGCGATCGGATCGTATGCCGGTTATCCCGATGGGAACAATGCCCGTTTTTTGGCGATGGCGGCCGATATGCGCCCGATCTGCGGCGATTTCCGGTTGGCTGCCGAGCTTCGTGAATGGTTTTCCGGGCAGGTGAGGGAACTCGCCTTCGTCCATTGGCAAACGGCCCAACACGGTTGGCAGCAGCCGGTGGCGCTCGACTGGCGCGACCGTTTTCGAACTGAAAAGTGGGGCGATCATATGGGAGAACTCAACATCAAGGAAGGCGGCTATTTGCAGATCGTGAATGCTGCCCGGCTCTGGTCGCTGGCGCACGGTGTCCATGCGACATCCACTTTGGAGCGGATTGCGGCCTTGCGTGATCTGGCGATTTGGGAGGAGCAATGGGCGTCTCGTGTGGCCGGCGCGTTGCGGCTGTTTATCCATCACCGGATCTGGGGCAATTATGTGTGCCCGGATAGGCTGTCGGACACGGAAGCGGCCGCTTTGAAAGAAGCGATGCGAACGGCCAGACACCTGCAAAAACGGACCGCCAGGCGGTTCCGCAAGCCGAAGTGAGCGAACGCCGATGGAACAGAATCTGCTTGGCATGCTGCGCCGTTTTTTCCGTTCGAAAAACGCGAACGTTCTGCCGCTGTCGATGGCCGGAGACTCGGATCTGCGGAAGGAAGCGTTGATCCGCCATCTGCTTAAGGAATCCAACACAAAAAACGAAGCCGGCTGGGTGGCGCCGCTTGCCAACACGCGGTTTGTGGTGGTCGATACGGAGACAACCGGTTTCAATCCGAATACAGATGTACTGATTGCGATCGGTGCGGTGGAAATGATCGGAGAGCGGATCATGCCGGACGCCGCTTTCGAATCTCTGATCCGTCCGGAGCCGGCCAGACCGATCCCGCCGGTCGTCAGCAAACTGACTGGCATCCGCGATCCGGATGTGGCGGCCGCGCCGAAGGTGGCGGATGTACTGCAGCGATTTTTCGAATTCGCGGGAGATGCCGTACTGGTCATGCATCATGCGGGCCATGATGTGCGGTTTTTAAACGCCGCCCTGTGGCGAACGTCGCGCACCCATTTGACGCACCGCGTGCTCGATACCCATGATGTGGCAAAATGGGTATGGCCAAGACTCAACCAGTACAGCCTGGATGATCTGCTGGCTGCCTGCCGGATTCCGGTTGCGGGCCGGCACACGGCCATCGGCGATGCGAAGCTGACCGCCCAACTGTGGAGCATTCTGCTGCAGGAGATCCGGCAAAAAGGGGTGACCACGCTCGGAGAATTGTACGAAGCGATGATTCTTGCCAAACGGGTTTAACCAGAACAAAAACAGCCGCTCGCCGATCGGCCGGCAAGATGCTGCCGTGGCGGAAGCGGCTGTTTTTGTGTGGTATTTTGAATGGCGTTTCACAAATCCAGAAATGCTAGTGGTGTCAGTTCACGTGTTGGACACCGATCTTGCGAAAAGAGGGATCTCCGAATGAAATGGTTGCTGTATGCCGGAATTGGCGCGGGAGTCATGATCCTGGCTTATGTGCTGTTTTTTCGCAAACAAAAGTTCACCAAGCTGCCGTATTACCGGTCGAAAAAGGACTAAAGCTGCTGCAACGCTTTCACCAGCTGCAATTCGCGAAGCGTCTCCAGCAGATCGTTGCCTTGCTGCTGTGATGCCCCCTGGGATTGAGTCTGGGCGTCCTGTTGCTGATCTTCGCCATGCTGTTTTTGGTCTTGCTGTTGCTGCGCCTGCTGTCCCGTTCGCCCGCCCTGCCGGTCTTTGTCCGATGCTGTGAGTTGTTCTGCCAATTGCAGCATCTGCAAGCGGTTTAGCAGTTCGCTCGGATCAGTCCCGCGCAGCACTTCCAGCAAAGCGATCTGCTGCAGCAGGTTCTTCCCGGTCTGCTGGTTTCTCTGGCCGATCCGGATATTGCGGCGCTTGTTCTTTGGTTGGGTTCCCTGCAACATCAGCTCGACCATCTGCAGTTTGGCCAGCAAATCTTCAGTCGTGACTTGCTGTCCTTGCGCCTGTCCTTGCCCTTGCCCCTGCTGCCGGCGGAAAGCGGCCGCCTGGCCGCCCCCTGCTTTCCTGTCGCCGCCTTGTGCAGCATCATCCGGCAAAAAGTCTTGATCCGACCGGCTTTCCAACAGATGATCCAGATAATTGGCATGTTTTTTGTCGGCGCACACAAACGCCTCTTGTGACCCCGCATCCACCACAAAAAAATTACCGGAGCCAAAACTGTCTTCCAATTCGATCCCGCCTTTGGCGCTTTTCAATTCTTCCTGTTCTTTCCGGCTGAGCGGCAATTTTGGAATCTCGCGCAATACGGCCAGCGCCACCTGCCGGGATACGCGAGACGCTTTCAACGCATGGATCACCGAGTCGTGGATCAGTGCGTACAGCGGAAGCGACAACGATTCACAAGTCCGATTGATCAAATCCTGGCTCATCCGTCTTCATCCTTCCCCGTTTTGCTTATCTGTAGCTTCTCCGTTACCACATTGGCTAATTCGCAGTGTTTTTTGCCGAAGAGATGGGGAAACGGAGTGTTTTCTTGTGCGGTGATTGCTGATTTGCATGAAATGAATGTCAGTTGGAAAAATATACTTGCGTTTGCGGAAAGCTGGAAGGGTTCAGTGCGGCGACAAAGCAACGGCAACGGAACGGAGGAACAGAGATGCGGGTTGAGGAGAAAATCACGAGCGGACAATTGGGGATGCTCCTGATTCCCCTGGTGATGGCCACCGCCATTTTATCCCTGCCTGCAGTGATGGGCGCGGTAGCAAAACAGGACGCGTGGCTGGCGGCGATCCCCGCCTCCGCCACCGGGATTTGGAGCGTATTGGTATTGGCGGAGTTGGGCAGGCGGTATCCGGGCATGACGATCATCGAATACAGTTCGAGAATCATCGGCGGTTGGGCCGCCAAACTGTTGAATGTGTATCTGGTGTACATTTACTATCTGTTTGTGATCGTCATCGCCCGGGAGCATACGGATTTTATCGAAACGGTCGCATTGCCGCGAACTCCCGTGGTCGTGGAAGCGGGAGTGTTTCTGGTGTTGTGTGGCATCACCGTATATGTGGGCATTGAGTCAATCGGACGTTGCTGCCAGTTTCTAGTTCCCTTTTTTGTTCTGTTTTTGATCCCTTTCTTCGTCTTGTCACTGCCGAATATGGAGTTTGACCGGTTGCAGCCTTTCCTGGGAAACGGGGTGTTACCGGTGTTGAAAGCGGCCATTGTACCGTCGGGCTGGCTGGGGGAGGTGTTCGTACTCGCATTTCTGTTGCCCTATCTGGATCGGCGGAGCGATGGACGCAAAGTTTCCCTGCTGGCGATCGGCATCATGGTGTTGATTATGATATTCATCAATCTGCAAACCATCACGGTGCTGGGGGATATCACCAGCAAACATAATTACCCGTTTTTTGAAGTGATCCGGTATATCAGCATTGCCGAATTTATCGAACGGATCGACCCGATCATCGTCGCGGCCTGGACGATGGGCATCTTTCTCAAGGAAGCCGCTTTTCTATTTGTGTTTTGCGTTTGTGTGAAACAACTGTTCCGATTGTCCGATTACCGAACCGTTGTGATTCCATTGACCTTGCTGTTGATCATCGGAGAACGCTGGACGAGCGACAATACGGCCGACATGAAACAATTTCTGACTCTCACGTTTCCGGGGGCGGCTCTTTTTACCTTCAACCTTATACCCAGTTTGTTACTGCTGATCGACTCGGTGAAACGGAAGAAAAGCCGCGGGGACAAAAGCATGAAACATCCATACCATCCTTGTGTTGATTCGGAGGTCAGAAGATGAGCCAGTTTTTCAAACGCAGGCGGAACAAACCGGTGGGCCAGACATGGTTGGAGGTACCGGTTGCCGATTTGCAGGGTGAACCGATCCGAAGCGATTTATTGCAAAACGAAACGATTTTGAAACAGGTCTTTCACAATTGCTCCGACGTCGTGTTCCGCCCGCTTCACATTCACGGACAGATCAAAGCGTTGCTGGTTTTTGTCGATGGCCTTGTCGACATGAAGCACCTGGATGAGGTGGTTCTGAAACCGATGATGTTCGAAGGACTGCCGCAGGGGCTGGGCCATCTCGAACGGATGGGGAAAATCCTCGAACACCAGGTGGTGGCCGTCGCCCAAACGCAGACCGTCGACAGGTTGTCCGATGTGGTACAAAGCATTTTGAAAGGCGATATCGCGATCCTGGCGGACGGGGAGAACAGCGCGCTGATCGCCAGCATCAAAACGTGGGAGAAGCGGTCGATCGAAGAGCCTCCGGCAGAATCGGTGATCCGCGGTCCGCGTGAAGGTTTCACGGAAAATATTCGCACCAACACCAGCCTGCTGCGCAGAAGGCTGCGGACGGCCCGTCTGAAACTGGAAGCACTGTCGCTAGGGGAATTGTCGAAAACGGATGTGATCATCGCGTATATCGAAGGAATCGCAGCCGATTCGATCGTTCGGGAAGTCCGCAAGCGGGTCGGGCGGATTCGCATCGACGGCGTGCTGGAATCGGGGTATATTGAGGAACTGATTGAGGATTTGCCGTTTTCTCCGTTCCCCCAAGTACTACACACGGAGCGGCCGGACGTGGTGGCGGCCAATTTATTGGAGGGGAAAGTGGCGATTCTGGTTGACACTACGCCGTTTGTGCTGATTGTCCCGACCTTTTTCTGGGAGGCGTTGAACGCCAATGAGGATTATTACGAACGTTTTCTGATTGCGGCCGCGATTCGGTGGGTTCGCTACATTTTTCTGTTTGTGGCGATGCTGTTTCCTTCTCTTTATGTGGCGATCACCACCTTTCACCAGGAGATGCTTCCGACCAATCTGCTGCTGACGATCGCCGCGTCGCGGGAGCCAAGTCCGTTTCCGGCGTTCGTCGAAGCGCTGATTATGGAGATCACGTTTGAAGCGTTGCGGGAAGCGGGTCTTCGTTTGCCAAGACAGGTGGGGCAGGCGATCAGCATCGTCGGAGCGTTGGTGATCGGACAGGCCGCCGTGCAAGCGGGAATCGTTTCCGCCCCGATGGTGATCATCGTGTCGATTACCGGCATCGCATCGTTTACGATGCCGCGCTACAATTTTGCGATCGCGATTCGCATCCTGCGGTTTCCGTTGATCTTTCTGGCGGGTACGCTCGGCCTGTATGGAGTTACAATCGGCGTGTTGGCCATTCTGATACATCTCACCAGCCTTCGTTCATTTGGCGTTCCCTATTTTGCGCCTGTGGCGCCGCTCACCGTTCGCAACCTGAAAGACGTTGGGGTTCGGGCACCCTGGTGGAGGATGAACCGGCGGCCGAGCATGACGGTGTTCCACAATCAGATGCGCGTGCCGCGGGGCCAGAAACCGGGTCCGAAGCGGGGCAAGCGGACGGAGTGAGGTGAATGGGAAGTGCCGAAGCGGATTCGACAGGCAGTATGCTGCGTGTTGCTGCTGATTGTGTTGGCCACGACCGGCTGCTGGGACCGCACCGAGATCAACGACCTCGCGTTTGTTATGGGATCCGCGCTGGACCTGACGGAAGATGGCAAAGTGCTGGGGACGTTTCAGATCGCGCTGCCCAACGCCGTCGGCATCGGACCCAGCGGCGAGCAAGCGGGCGGCGGACAGCAAAGGAGCGTTTTTATCGTATCGGCAACCGGCCGCAACGTGCATGATCTGGAACGGAAGGTGCAGGAGAAGCTGTCGCGCCGTTTGTACAAGGGCCATCGCCGGGTGATATTTATCGGAGAACGTTTGGCAAAGCGGGGAATCGGGGATCTGCTGGATCAATTCAGCCGCGACCCGACCAGCCGGCTGCGCACCCAGATCCTGGTGGCGAAAGGCCGGCAGGGGCAGGAAATGCTGCAGGTGCAATATCCTTTTGAACGCATCCCGTCGGAAGCGGTTCGCGAGCTGGAACGAACGGGTGTCGGCGTAGAGGTGACCATTCGCGATTTTCTGATTATGGCCAGCGGAGAAGGGATTCAACCGGTGATGGCTGCAATGGAATCGGTGTCTGTTCCGGATATAAAGGGACCGGCCGGAAACGGTGGACAGGCAGGGGAAGGACAGCTGGAAGAGCGCGGCCGGCAGGAGCGGCAAACGATTCGTTTGTGGGGAATGGCCATATTCAAGGATTTTAAACTGGCAGGCTATCTGAATGACGAGGAGACACGGGGATGGATGTGGGTGACGGGAAAACTGCAACGAGGGGTGATCACAGCCTATGTTCCGGAAGGCGGCGGCAACGTCAGTGTCGATCTGACAAAGGCAGAACGCGAGATCAAACCGGAGATCAACGGCAACCGGGTCAAAATCAGGCTGCGGGTAGAGGGGGAAGGTGTGATCCACGAAAATGACACGAACCTGGATTTGAGTGAGCCGCAAAATGTCAAGATTGCCGAGAAAGCCCTGAAAAAATCGATTGAACAACGGGTTCGGCGGGCGATCGCCAAGGCTCAGCAGGACTATCAGGCGGACATTTTCGGTTTCGGTGAGCAGGTGCAACGGACGCATCCAAAAACGTGGAAATCGCTGAAGGAACAATGGAAGCAACGATTCCCGGAAACGGAAGTGGAGATCCTGGCAGACTTCTCCGTTATACGAACCGGCATGTCGGGAGCGCCCCTGCATCTGCAGGAAAAAGAGGTGAAAAAGCAGTGAAGATTCAAATCATCGGTTTTTTGCTGTTGCTGGCGGTTGCCGCGTACTTCCAGATTCGATCGTTGTTGGCCAAAGGGTTGCAAAAAGAGGTGATCGTTTGCGGCGGGCTGTGGGGACTGGCGGCGATCATCGGTTCCCTGCTGATCGCCGGCGTCGATGTTCCGAAACCGACGGTGCCGCTGCAAATCGTGTTCGAACCGATCGGAAAAGCGCTTGCCGGAAAATAATGTAGAAAAGTTCAGGGATAGCGAAAAAGTCGACGAGCGGCTTGCCAAATGAGCGGATTCAATCCGCTTTCGAATCGGCCCGGAGCGTACCGGGTGGATAAGTTTCCCTTTTTCTTCCGTGCCTAAAACGGCATCTTGGTGTATACTGTTCGTAAGGGAATTCGTGAATGGAGGAATCGGGGTGCTAAACAACTCTATGGCTGAGCTTGGGTGCGACCGACCTGAGACGATTCTAAAGCTCCACCGCAATATGATTCCGGCCGGCGAAACGCTGACAGGCAGCTTTCAGTTTTGGCGGGAGATGGTGGAGCGGACCGACAAAGCCATTGACGTTGATTTTGTGATGCGGGCCCAACTGAAGGACGAAGTGATCGAACAAAAAATCGACGAGTTTCAAACGCATCCACCGCTAATGTTTGAGGATACGCTGATCGTCGAGTTTCCGTTTGCCTACCGCTTGCCGAAATGGCTCCCGGTGTCGACGCACGCCATCCGGTATTACTTGCGGCCCCAGATTTTTCGGGATGCTGCGATGAACGAACGGTGCGACGAATATGCCGGATTGGAAGCGATCATCATCCAGCCGAACCGGGAACAGGCGCGGCTGATGCAAGCACTGTCCGAACTGGGATTTCAGGAAAAGCTCGATTCGCGGTTCTGGAACGGCCGGGTGCAGGAGTTTGATTTTGTCGCCGGCAAAGGCCGGAACAGAGGAGTTCAGGAATTGACCGTGCTGTTTCATCCGGACAACGACCGCGTGCAGGTGAGTTTGCAGATCGACGAGCGGGAGACCGTTCGCTTTTTGCTGACGAACGAACAGGATGTGACCGCGTCCCTGCGAAAATCGCTGCAGCTCGACTGAGTGTAAAAAACACCCCGGTTCGGGGTGTTTCGAATTATTTTGCGAGAGATTTGATGTATTTTGCGACCGCTTCCTCTTTGCCTGCCGCTCGCCCGGCGGGCATCGAGCCTTTTCCGCTTTTCAGGATTTCGACGATTTGTTTCTCGTCGTATTTCTTGGCCGCTTCGACCAGCGATGGACCGAAAGCGCCTTTCAGGTCAGCACCGTGGCAAGCGGCACAGTTTGTTTCTACCAGTTTCTTGATCTCCGCATCTCCGCTGGCGGATTGCCCGGATGCCTGGCTCGATTGACCGGAAGTTTGCTGCGTCCCGGCCGCTTGTTGCTGTTTCTTGTCTCCGCCCGCTTGTGCAGCCGCTTCTTCCGATTTATGGCCATGATCGAGACCGTACACAATGACGCCGATTCCGAACAGGATTCCAAGTGTGGCGGGAACCGCTGCTACGAGCATACCTCTGAGACTTTGATTCATGTCCGGTTTCAACCTCCCTTTCTACCTCTCTTATCCTATCACAAATCGATATTCAGGGGAACTGGCTTTGTTCGAACTGATTTTTGCCGGCATGCGGTTGTTGTAGAATAGACGTTGGAACGGCCCATTTCGGAACATTTTGTGACAAATGTCGAGCAGCACAAGACCATTGACTCTTTTTCGGATGTAGCCGCTTTTGGTATACTGGAGCTACTTTCAGAATGTTGCAAAAGGAGGGTGGCGCTGGACGGCGGCCTCGTCAAAGGCTATTCGAGTACTTGCCTCCCGGATCGCTACATAGGATAGGTAACAGGCGCACGATTGCGGTGGATCTGACACCGTTTTGCGTTCACCATCCTGTTTGACCTCACCCAAAGTGCGGGTTCCCGTGCTTTTGCGGGTTGCGCCGCTTCGGTGGGAGTGTGCGTTGGGGGGACTGTATGAGTCAAAATACGCTCACGTTCACATACGCGAAAGCAGCCGGAAAAAAAGTGATTCTCGATCCGCCGCTCGCAAAACCGGTCGCATCCGCCCCGGCTGCTGCCGCTTCGGCGGCGGGCGATCCGGAATGGACCGCTTTACCGGACCGGCAATACGAGGACGCGTTGCGGGAACTGGATCAATTGATCGGGTTGGAACCGATCAAATCGACGATCCACGAGTTGGCCCATTATACGGCCGTTCAGCAGTTTCGCAAGAAGCAGGGCTACAAGACGCCGTCGATGAGCATGCACATGGCGTTTCTCGGCAATCCGGGAACCGGCAAAACGACCGTCGCCCGGCTCTTGGCGAAGTTGTTTCACCGGATCGGGATTTTGAAAGAAGAGAAGTTCCGGGAAGTCAGCCGCGTCAATCTGGTGGGGAACTATGTCGGCCACACGGCGAAAGACACGATGGCCGTGTTGCAGGAGGCAAGGGGCGGGATCCTGTTTATCGACGAGGCGTATTCGCTGGTGCGGGATAATCCGAACGATTTTGGCATGGAAGCGGTGGAAACGCTGCTCAAGTACATGGAGGATCATCGGAACGAGATCATTGTGATCTTCGCCGGTTACCGGGAGCCGATGCTGAAGTTTCTCAGCAGCAACCCCGGACTGGCGTCACGAATTCCCTATCAACTGCATTTTCCAGATTACAGCCTGGACGAACTGCTGTCGATTGCCACCTATATTGCCAAAGAGTACGATTATAAGGTATCGTCGGCATACCAGAAAGCGTTGATGAGCCTGTGTTTTCGTGAGAAGCAGAAGTATAATTTTTCCAACGCCCGATTTGTCAGAAACTGCATCGAAAAGAGCATTCGCAAACAAAACGCCCGGCTCGCGAAGGCGGCCGTGTTTCAACTGGAAGAACTCAATTTGCTGCGGAAAGAAGACCTGTAGGGAACGGCTTGCCCTCCCGCCGCCGCAATTCATAAAATTCCCTGCTTCTTTTCATCCTAGAGAAGAAAGGGGGAAGGTTTATGATATTGCGGGCGATGGTCTTGTTCCTGGCTGTTTTCGGGTGGTTGGCGTCCGGTTTGGCGTATGCGGAGACCAGCCATTCGGCACTGAAGATCGATGGGATTCCGGTGCAATTGCCTTACGCTTCCCGCACAGCGGGAGACGATAGATTGGTTGACGTGTATGCGCTGCAGGGCATTCTGCCGATTTCGGTGAACGAGCGGGGCGAGGAGCGGGTGATCCGCTACGGCTGCCATCAGTTGGAAGTGCAGCCGGGGCGGAGGGCGGCGCTGCTCGACGGCAGGTGGCTGATTTTGTCACATGCGCCGGTTGCCGTACCAGACGGGCTGCTGCTTCCCAATCGGCAACTGTTCGACTTGCTCGCCGTGCCCTATCGCATGGACGGCGGACAGGTCAACGTGACCGCAGCATCCGAATCGCTGGCCGCTTTGCAGCAGAAGGTGGCCGGATGGAACGAAGGCCGGGCGAAAATCGGGTTTGTCGGCGTGCTGCAGCCGAATCGCTGGATTGTGGCGGCCCAGATCCTGGCTGCGGGCAGGCCGGTCGGCTACGGCGACCTGTATGAAGCCGTGAGGGAAACAGCTGCAAACGGAGCGCATACATGGAAGTTGACGAAACTGCGTACTATATCCGATACAGCCTCCAACGTGTTTCTGGAATGGATGCCGAACGGCAGTATTTTCGAGAACATTGTCGCCGACAAACGGCCAGAATTTCTGGTGGTCGAGACATGCAACTGTGCGGGCCGCTACCAATATGGTACGATGTTCACCGTCACGGAAATGGGCCTGGTTCCCGTGTGGCATTCGCAAGCCGCGTATGATCGCGTGGAGAAAACCGACAAAGGGTGGGAACTGGTAACGTACCGCAAAGACGCGATCCCGACGCGGCCCGGCAGCACGATGCCGTACTGGGAGATTCACGAGATGTGGAATGGGCAGTCGTTCGTGATCACCAAACAGGAATACCGTGATCCTTTGCAAGAACCCTCTTTGCATTGACAACATTTGTTGGTACAATATGGGGGCCGGAGAGATAGGGGGGTACATCTGGAGTGAGTGACAACAAATTCTATGTCACACAGGAAGGACTTCGCAAACTGGAGGAAGAACTCGAATACCTGAAAACGACAAAGCGCGCCGAGGTCAAGGAGCGTTTAAAAATCGCCCGGTCCTACGGGGATCTGAGTGAAAACAGCGAGTATGAAGCGGCGAAAGACGAACAGGGAATGGTCGAATCGCGGATTCTGATGCTCGAAAATCAGCTGCGCAACGCGGTGTTGATCCGCGATGAAGACAAGGTGAGCGGGGTGGTGACGATCGGTTCCACCGTGACGATCCGGGAAGTTCCGGACGGGGAGGAGGAAGTGTACACGATCGTCGGTCCTGCCGAATCCGACCCGCTGGAAGGCCGGATCTCCAACGAATCGCCGATCGGCAAAAGCCTCTTGGGCAGACAAAAAGGCGAAAAAGTGGTGGTGCCGGCGCCGAGCGGCGAAATGACGTTCGAAATCCTGAAGGTAGAATGAGCGGGGCTTTTCCCCCATAGACATGGTAGTGGAGTGGTCGTCCCAACAGCCATGATCTAGGGGGGAATTTTTTATGGGCAAAGTGCAATGGAGCGCCCGGAACCGTCTGTGGATGACGGCCGGTTTGGCGGCGTTGGTCGGCGGAACGGGGCAAAACGGAAATTGTCAAGCTCGTGGCCAACAAACCGGGCACGTTTCAAATCCGTTGCCTGACGCACCCGGATGCGAACACGCACGGGCCGATGGTGGCCAACCTGGTGGTTTTGCCAAAGTAAAAAGCACAAAAATTCAGGTTCGAGGGCGCTGAGGCTCTCTTTTGTGTTTTTTGTGGAAAGTGTGAAATGATAATGACACATTTAATCAAATGTGTTATACTCATACTCGAGGGAGGGTCAGGTATGACACAATATTTGGAACGGCGTCAACAAGCCATGCGTTCTTTTGTGGAAACCTGTGAACGGAAGTTTGGCATGACCAGTCAAGAGTTTATCCAGTATTACAAAGAGCTGGAAAGTCACGGAACGGAAGAAGAATACCAATGGTGGGTGTGCCTGTCGTTTCTCGGTGCCCGCTGAAAGCGTTTGACTTACAACAAACACGCGCCTCAAGCGATCGCTTGGGGGTTTTCTTTTTTGCCGGGAGGGATCGGGCCAGCGAATATCGAATACAATATCCTGATGATCAACAGTTTGGGGCGGTATCGATGGACTACATCAAACGGACAAAACAGCGGTACGATCAATTGGCACGTTCTCATGAGTGGCGGCATACGGAACTGACCCCCGGTCTGGTCGTGCGGTTCACGACGATGCTGTTGGGTGACAAGGTGCTCGATCTGGGAAGCGGTGCGGGCCGGGACACGCTGACTCTGAAACGGTACGGGGTGCATGTACAGGGATTGGATATCTCGGAAGAGATGCTGGCGATCGCCCAAAAGACGGTGAATGACGTGCCGTTCCGGAAAGGCGATTTTCGCAATCTGCCGTATCCGGACGACATGTTTGACGGCATTTGGGCGAACCTGTCGCTGCTGCATCTGATGAAACAAGACCTGCCGGTCGCCTTGTCACAGGTACGGCGGGTGCTGAAAGACACCGGTGTGCTGTATGCCTCTTTTTTGACGGAAGGGGAGGACGGGTTTATCGACGATCTGTATTATGCTTTTTACAAGCCGGAGGAACTGCACCGGATTTTTGACGAAAGCGGCTTTGCCGTGTTTGACGAAGTGGCGAACCGGGACACAATGCATCTGTTTGCCCGCAAAAAATAGCGCATGCACCGGGCGCCTATTTTTGCCGCTAGACTGCCAGGTACTGGCGCAACTCTTCGTACAGCGCATAGGCGACGTCTTGCTGCTGAAACCAGTAATGTTTGAGCGGATTTTCCGAACGATATTGATAGACGGCGGTTCCACAATATTCCGGACGGATTCCGACAAATCCGTCCCGCGTCGGGAACCAGTCGGCAAACAGCAAAGTTTCGACCTGATGCATCGGGCCCTCCTGATCTGTCAAAAAATGTTGCTACAATTTAGGATTGACAGACGGGCTCTGTACTAATACAATTTTCTCATAAATTACACACCAGCAAGTTGCATGACTGGCGGAAGTGGGTTACCACAAGGGAGTGCAACTGGAGATAATGGCCGACCGCCTGGGCCCCTTTTTGCAACAGACAAGGGGTTCAGACGGTCTTTTTGCAAAATCGGCCGGAAAAACAGGGAGGGGCTAGAATGATTCGAGTACTGGTCAGCGATCCGATCTCGGAACAGGGCCTTGGCAAGCTGCGAGAGGCGGACGACATTCAGGTGGACATCAAAACCGGGTTGCCGGAAGACGAGCTTTGCAGAATGATTGGCGAATACGACGCGTTGCTGGTTCGTTCGCAAACGCGCGTCAATGCACGGGTGCTGGAACATGCGACGCGCCTTCGCGTAATTGGGCGGGCCGGTGTAGGAGTCGACAACATTGACGTTCCGGCCGCCACCCAGCGGGGGATTGTGGTCATCAATGCGCCGGACGGAAACACCATCTCCACGGCGGAGCATACGTTTGCGATGATGATGGCGATGGCACGCAAAATCCCGCAAGCGCATGCATCGATCCTGCGCGGGGAATGGGACCGCAAGACGTTCGTCGGTGTCGAGCTGAACAAGAAAGTGCTCGGCATTATCGGTTTGGGACGGATCGGCGCGGAAGTGGCCAAACGGGCGCAGGCGTTCGGAATGAAGGTGTTGGCTTACGACCCGTTTTTGTCTCCGCAACGGGCCGCTTCGCTGAACGTGAAACCGAGCACGGTTGATGAGATCGTGACGGAAGCGGATTTTATCACGGTTCACACGCCGCTGATCAAAGAGACGAAACATCTGCTGGCGGAGCGCGAGTTTGCCATGATGAAAGACGGGGTCCGCATCCTCAACTGCGCGCGTGGCGGCATCATCAAGGAATCGGCCTTGATCGAAGCGCTCAAGTCGGGCAAGGTGGCCGGCGCGGCGCTCGACGTGTACGAGGAAGAACCGATTGCGAAAGACCATCCGCTGAAAGATTTTCCGAACGTGGTGCTTACTCCGCATCTGGGGGCGTCGACCGAAGAAGCGCAGATCAACGTGGCGATCGACGTGGCGGAGGAAGTTTTGAAAGTGCTTCGCGACGAACCGTTCAAAAATGCGGTCAATCTGCCGTCCCTCCCGGCCGATAAACTGAAGCAGGTGGAACCGTACCTGGTATTGGGGGAAAAATTGGGCAAACTGGCCGCCCAGTTGGTCGACCATCCAGTGACAAAAATCGAAATTACCTACAGCGGCGACATCAGCAATCTGGAAGTGGCGCCCGTGTCCCGGACGATTTTGAAAGGGATCCTGTCGTATCACCACGGGGCGGAGGTCAATTTTGTCAATGCGCCGCTGGTGGCGGAACAGTCCGGGATTCAGGTGGTCGAATCGAAGACCGGCAAGCACAGCGTTTTCACCAACCTGATCGGGCTTGAGGTGAGTACGCCGCATCAGACTCGCCGGGTAGCCGGCACGTTAAACAACGGTTTCGGTCCGCGGATCGTGCGGCTGGACGGATACACGATCGATGCCGCGCCGGAAGGCCGGATGATCGTCACCTCGCACCTGGACCAGCCGGGGATGATCGGACGGATCGGGATGATTCTGGGCGATGCCGGCATCAATATCGCAACGATGCAGGTGGGACGGAAAGAAGTCGGCGGCAAGGCGGTGATGGTGCTTGGGATCGACAACCCGGCAAGCCCGGAAGTCATCCGGCAGATCGCGGAGATCCCGAATATCCTGGAAGTATTCCACGTAGAACTTTAATATCTCCCGTTTGTTACGGCGCCCGCGGCAGGGCGCCGTTTGTGTTCGGTTCTGCACGGATACGGGTGCTTGCAGCCCACTTTCCTTCTTCGGCGGTTTTCCGTTACAATGTGGAAAGAAACAAAACCGGGTGGAGATGGATCGGTTGGAGACGTGGAAACGGAATTTGTACATGATGTGCTTTGTGCAATGCGGAGCGGGGATCAGTCTGAGTTTTATTTTTTCGTTTTTGCCGTTGTATTTGCCATACCTCGGGATTACGGAGACCCACCAGGTGGCCGTCTGGGCGGGAGTGCTGATGGCGGCCGCCCCGCTGTTCGCCGCCCTGTTGGGGCCGCTGTGGGGGAATCTCGGCGACCGGCACGGCCGCAAGCTGATGGTCGAACGGGTATTGCTGAGCAATATTTTTGTCGTGGTGGCGATGGGGTTTGTCGGCAACGTCTACCAGCTGCTCGGGCTGCGGATTCTGCAGGGGATGCTCGGCGGCTTTGCGTCTGCCGCATTGGCGTTGGTAACATCGTTCACCCCCCGGGAAAAAACGGGCGCGGCGCTGGGTATCTACCAGACGGCAACGTTGATTGGAACCGCATCCGGACCGTTTATCGGCGGGCTGTTGGCCGATGCGTTCGGATACCGGTTTCCATTTTACTTTATGGGCGTTATCAGCTTCCTGTCACTCTTGCTGGTGCATTTCCAGGTGCAGGAACCGCCGCGTACGGATGCGTTAAAAAAGCCGGAATCGTTCCTCGCCAGTCTGTCGGCCGTCACACAGATTCCTGGGTTGCTGCCGATGGCGTTTATCAATTTTCTGATCCAGTTCGGGCTGATGATCGTTGCCCCGCTGGTACCTCTGTATATCAAATCGATGGCCGGTCCCGAAACATATGTCGCGACCATCACCGGTACGATCCTGGCACTCGCTGGCGTTGCTGCCTCCGTTTCGTCGATCACCGCAGGACGGTTGGGCGACCGGGTGGGGCATCGGCGGATTCTGCTGGCGTTAACGATCGGGACGGCGTTGATGTTTGGACTGACCGCCTTGACCACGACGATTCTGGCGTTTGCCGCGACGCGGATCGCAGCCGGCCTGTTTATCGGCGGTCTGATGCCGACGAGCAACGCCCTGATTTCCCGGTTTGTGACGGAGGAGAAGCGAGGCGTGGCGTACGGTGTGACGACCAGTATGACATTGTTGGGAACGGTGGCCGGTCCGCTATCGGGCGGCTGGCTGTCCGGCTGGATCGGCCTGCAGGAGACGTTTCTGGTGACGATGGGGATGTTTTTTGCCGCCGCGCTGTGGATTTGGACACATACCCCGCAAGCGCAAGAGGGAGAATCGGCCGCATGATCGATACGCATTATCACCTGGATCAACTGGATGACGAACAGTTGGATCGGATGCTGCGGGAGGCGCAGGCAGGCGGCGTGCAAACAGTGATCGCCCCGGCTACCGGTTTGGAATCGGCCAGGCGGCTGTTGCAGATCCGCGATCGCTACCCGCAGCTTGTAAAAATCGGGGTGGGCGTACACCCGGAACGACCCGATGTATGTTCCGGAGATGCAGCTGCGCGGGCGTCTGTGATGAAGGAAATCGGGCAATTGGAGCAACTGTTGCAAATGGGCGGCGGGAACATTTGCGCGATCGGAGAGGTCGGGTTACCTTACTACTCGCTGCCGGAGGGCCGCCGTTTGCCGGAGATGATTCCGGGGCTTGCTTGGGACATTCTGGAGCGGAGTCTGACGCTTGCGAAAAACTGTCGACTGCCGGTCATCCTGCATGCGGTCCACACGATGGCGCGGCCATGCATGCAGCTGATTTTGCGACACGGGATCGAGAGAGCCGTGTTTCATTGGCTGAAAGCTCCGCATGATGTGGTCGATGAGATCGTTTCGCACGGGTTTTACATTTCGGTGACGCCGGAAGCGGTGTACCGGGAACGGGACATGGAGTTGCTGCGCCGGGTGCCGCTCGGCCAACTGCTGCTGGAAACGGACGGGCCTTGGCCGCACCGGGGGCCTTATCAGGGCAGGCTGACCCACCCGTTGTGGGTGGGCGATGTCGCACAGACGGCGGCCTGGATTCACGGTGTTTCTGTCGAACGGGTGCTGGTGGTAACCGCCGACAATGCACGGGAACTGTTCCGGCTGGAGGGGGAATAGAACTTGCAAATTCTGTTTTATGGGCTGTTGATGTGCACGAGCGTTCTCTGGGCCGGAAATTTTGTCGCGGGAAAATTTCTCGTCGGTCACGCATCGCCGCTGACGCTGACCAGCATGCGCTGGCTGGGGGCGATTGTGTGCCTGGTGCCGGTCGTCTGGCTGATCGACCGGCGTCTGCTGCCGCCGAAACAGGCGGTGTGGCCTCTGTTCCTGATGGGCCTGACGGGCGTCGTGCTGTTCAATCTTTTCATGTTTCTGGCTTTGGAACGGACGTCCGCCGACAACGTGGGCCTCTTGTCGGCACTCAATCCGGTGGCGATTGCGATCGCTTCATTTTTCATCCTGCATGAAAAAATGTCGCCGCGCCAACTCGCCGGCATGTGCATCTCCTTGTTCGGGGTGGTGGCCGTGATCTCCCATGGTGACTTCTCGAAGTTGCTGCAGTTTCGCTTGAACAGCGGAGATCTGTTCATGCTGGCGGCAGTCGCCACCTGGGGCCTCTATTCGGTTGCCGGCCGCAAGGCGATGCAGTACGTCTCGCCGTATATGTCCACCTTGTGGGCGGGCGTTTTCGGCGTTTTGGTTTTGCTGCCGTTGAACCTGCCTTCGTTTGCCATTGACAGCGCCGATTTGGGCTTCTGGATTGCGAGCCTGTATGTCAGTCTGGGCGCAACCGTACTGGCGATGGTGTTTTGGAATCTGGGCGTGCAGCGGGTGGGCGGCACCAGGGCAGGGATGTTTCTCAACTTCAACCCGGTTTTTACGGCCGTCCTGGCTTATTTTCTGATCGGTGAGCATTTGACGTTGGTGCAGCTGGCCGCCACTGTGCTGGTGATCGGCGGCGTGTATCTGTTCACGGCGAATGGGAGGGTACCGTTGTCGCTGGCAAAGAAACAAAAAACGGCGGCGTGAGGAAGAGGATACTCCGCCGTCTCCCTTACCATGATCGAAACAGCTGTTCTCGAGAAAGCGGCAAAATAGAGGGGGCGCCAAGCCTATGGTATAATACTGCCAACGAAACTGGTAGTCCAACTGCATATTGGGCAACTCCGTTTTGGCATCCCATCAGCAGCAGCTATCTCCGAGTCGGCTTTCCTACAGCGGGAATCAGCGGGCCGCCAGATTTTTGGCCGGTTGATTTTCCCGCCATGGAGGTCGGACCGAAAGGGATACAGGGGAAACGCTGTGTCCTCCCGATTTGGAAAGGAGATTGATACAATGGAACCATTGAGGGCGCCAACAGCGGCGGAAAACCGGTTGTTGACGGACAGGTTTGGGCGTGTGCACGATTATTTGCGGATATCCTTGACGGACCGTTGCAACCTGCGCTGCGTCTATTGCATGCCGGCAGAGGGCATGCAGTTTATGGAGAACGGCAAGCATCTGACGTTTGACGAGATCGAGGCGGTGGTGCGTGTCGCGGCAAAATTGGGAGTGCGCCGACTGCGTCTCACTGGCGGCGAACCGCTGGTGCGGCCGCATGTGGAACAACTGGTGGCACGTTTGGCGGCGATTCCCGGAATCGAGGACATCGCCTTGACCACCAATGCCATTTTTCTCGCGCCGAAAGCGGAAGCTTTGAAACAAGCGGGCATCACGCGGATCAACATTTCGCTCGATTCGATGCGCCAGTACCGGTTTGCGCAAATCACCCGAGGCGGTGATATCAGCAAGGTGCTGGCCGGGTTGGAAGCGGCGTTTCGCGTTGGCTTTCACCCGATCAAACTGAACGTGGTTCTGATGAAAGGGTTCAACGACGATGAAGTGGATGACTTTTTGCGGCTGTCGATGGAACGGGAGATCCACATCCGCTTTATCGAGTACATGCCGATCGGCCATGACGATGACGGATGGCGAAACCGATACCTGCCGCTCGACTATGTAAAAGAGCGCTGTCTGGCCTTGGGGCTGACACCCCAACCGGAGGCAGCCGTGTTTGGAAACGGACCGGCCGAGTATTTCAGGCTGCCGGGTGCCAAAGGAACGTTTGGCCTGATCCATCCGGTCAGCGACCATTTTTGCGAACGGTGTAACCGTTTGCGTTTGACGGCTGACGGAAATCTTAAGCCCTGCCTGTTCTGGCAGGACGAGTTCAACGTGCGGAACTATATCGGCGATGAGCAGGCGCTGGCCGACCTGTTTTTCCGGGCGCTGGACATCAAACCGGAAACCCACGAAATGGCGAAAGTGCTGTTCGGGGAGCGGCTCAGCCATCAGCCGACGGAACGCCGCATGTCGCAGATAGGCGGGTAGGAGAGAAGCATGAACAAGGAGTTGACCCATTTTAACGAGCAAGGACGGGCGCACATGGTGGATGTTACCGACAAACCGGTCACCCGACGATCGGCGACCGCGTATGCGCGAATCGTTATGCAGCCGGCGACGCTCGCCCGCATTCGAGAAGGATCGATGGAAAAAGGGGACGTGCTGGCGGTGGCCCAGGTGGCGGGCATCATGGCGGCGAAAAAGACCGCCGATCTGATCCCCATGTGCCATCCGCTGCCACTGACGAAAGTCGATATCCGGTTTGAACCGCAACCGGACGAAAACGCGCTGGACATATACGCCACAGCCAAAGTGACGGGCGTGACGGGCGTCGAGATGGAAGCGCTGACCGCCGTTTCAGTAGCGGCGCTTACCGTCTATGACATGTGCAAGGCGATCGACAAGGGGATGGTGATCGCCAACGTCTGCCTGCTGGAGAAAAAAGGCGGTAAAAGCGGCGATTTTGTGCGGGGAGGCGAGCAGGGGTGAAATGCCGACACATCCCCCTGCTCTCCACCTTTCTCATTTTCCATGCGCTTCATTTCCTCTGCTACGTTTTTTCACTTCGAAATTGCACATCATGAAACCCCTTCGTCATTCCTCCCGTTTATTTCCATAGACGTGCTCGCGCTGACACTTGGGTAGAGAAAATTTTGCTTGACAAAAAAGAATTATCAAAATAATATGATGGTAAGTTTACGTTAACGTCAACTTGCGGAGGTCGCCATGTCACAGGAGCGTCTTTATTCAATCAGCGAACTGGCAGCCATGTTTGACATTAGCCCGCGCACGATCCGCTATTACGAAGAGGTCGGCTTGCTGGCTTCCGAAACGCGGGCGAGTCCCACCCAGCAGCGTTACTACACAAACACGGAACGCCGCCGGCTGAAACTGATTTTGCGCGGCAAGCGGCTGGGGTTCAGCCTGCAGGAGATCAAGGAGATGGTGGACATGTACGAGTCGAATCCGACGGGCGAGGAGGAGAGGCGGCGGATCCTCGCGTATGCGGACCGAAAACTGCGGGAGATCGACGAGAAAATCGCCGAGCTGGAAATGCTGAAAGCGGATATTTTGGCCAACCGGGAAAAGTTTCTGAAGGAAACAGAAACGAAAGGGGAATCGGAATGAGCCAACCCGCACCGACCATCCATGGATTGCTGGAACGAAACGCCCGCAAGTTTCCTGACAAGGAAGCGTTCATCAGTTCCGGCAAGCGTCTCACCTATTCGCAAATGAACGAGGCGGCCAACCGGATTGCGCGGTGGCTGCAAACAAGCGGCATCGGGCGCGGTGACCGGATGATGATCCTCGCTCGCAACAATGAAAATTTTTTATACGCATATTTCGCACTGCTCAAGGCTGGATGCATCGTGATGCCGGTCAACGCCCGCCTGACGACCCCGGAACTCGCTGTGCTCTTGCGCAATTCCCAGGCAAAGGGCATCCTGTTTGAAAAAGATCTGGCCAAAACGGTAGACGGATTGTGCGAGTTCTACCCGGTTCAGCACCTGATCTGCATCGAGGATGGGGCAGTTGCCGCAGCGTTCTGCGCCCCGGACAATCTCAACTTGCCGATCGATTCCCGGGACGTGTGCAAAATTCTCTTCACATCTGGGACGACCGGCGTTCCGAAGGGGGCAATGTTCAACCACGAACGGATTCTGGCGGCGGCGACGATGATTTCGATTGAATTCCAGCTTTCTTTCGACGATCGGATATTAACCCTGATGCCGCTGTCCCACTCATTTCCGCTGAACTGCATTTTTGTCAGCGGCCTGTATTGTGGAGCTTCGCACGTGTTGGGAGATTTCACGCCGCAGTCGTTTTTGAAGTGGATCCAAGAAGAGAAGACCACGTTTACGTTTGCAGCTCCCGTGGCCTACCTGCTTGTAGCCAAAGAACCCAACCTGAGGGAATACGATTTGTCCAGCATGCGGGTGTTCGCATACGGGGGAGGGCCGTTGGCGCTTGCCTCCTACCAGCGAGTGCGGGAAGCGTTTCAAAACGATAATTTCTATCAGGTGTACGGTTTGACGGAGGCCGGGCCGAACGGGTGTATGCTGCGTCCGCACGAGCATTTGACGAAAGCGGGCAGCATTGGCAGGCGTCCGTCGGTGAACATGGAAATGCGGGTCGTGCGGCCTGACGGCAGCGACACGGCTCCCAACGAATACGGGGAGATCGTGTTGACAGGCGACAGCCTGATGCTCGGGTACGACAACAATCCGCAGGCGACAAGCGAGGTAATCCGGGACGGCTGGCTGCTTACCGGGGATATCGCTTACCGGGATGAGGAGGGGTACGTCTATATCGTCGATCGCAAAAAGGATGTGATCATCACCGGAGGTGTCAATGTCTATCCGCGGGAAATCGAAGAAGTGCTGGCCAGGCACCCTGCGGTGCTCGAATCGTGCGTTGTCGGCGTACCGCATGACGAATGGGGCGAGACGGTAAAGGCGGTGATCGTGCCGAAAGGAGATGTGACGGAAGCGGAATTACGGGATTTTGTAAGCGTTTACCTGGCGGATTACAAACGACCCCGGTTGTATTCGTTCGTGCAGGAACTCCCCCGCAACGCCAGTGGAAAGATCCTCAAACAGCAGGTTAAGCACCTGTAGATTCATAAGGAAAAAGGAGGAAGAGCGGGATGATCGATTACGAAAAATGGGAGACAGGCAACGACGCCAACTGGTACTCGGATGATCCGATTCTCACGCGGTACGCGAAACGGTACCTGCCGCAGGCGGTCTATCATTATGTGGAACAAACGTTTATGCACACGGGGGCGCTTGCTGCAGGGCCGATCGACCGGCGGGCGGTACATACGGACCGCGAGGGCGCTCCGCGGCTGATTCGATACAACCGGCGGGGGGAGGAGATCAACGAGGTTTGGTACAACGAAGGGTATCTGAAAACGGTGCAGGAAGGATACGGGACCGGGGTGGTGGCCTATCGGTATGATCAGAATGCGCCCGAGAAAATCCCTTTTTTTGTTAATTCCATCCTGTTGTACCTGCTCTGCGAAGCGGAGCCAGGTTTCACCTGTCCGGTCGGGCTCACCCAGTCGGTCGCCTTTGTCCTGGAGAAGTTCGGTTCCGAGGAACAGAAGCGGAACTATTTGACCCGGTTGGCCTCGACCGATCCGGCAACGATCGCGCAAGGCGCCACATTCCTGACGGAAATCCAGGGCGGATCCGATGTGGGAGCCACCCAGACGGTCGCTGTCAAAAACGGGGATCACTATCTGCTCACCGGCGAAAAATGGTTTGCCAGCAACTGTGACGCCGAAGTGGCGATCACCCTGGCGCGGGTGAATGACAAACCTTCCACCAAGGGGCTCGGACTGTTCCTGCTGCCGCGAACGCTGCCTGACGGCAGCCGCAACCGGGTGTCGATCCGCAGGCTGAAAGACAAGCTTGGGGTGCGGGCGGTGGCGAGCGGCGAACTGATTTTGAACCAGGCGGTCGGCTATCTGATTGGCGAAGCGGATCAAGGATTCAAATACATGGCGGAAGCGTTGAACGTGTCGCGGCTTGGAACGGCCCTCGCCGGCCTGGCGATCGCGCGGCGGTCGTTTCTGGAAGCGGCCATTTACACCAGCCACCGGACGGCGTTCGGCAGCAAAATCAACCGGTTCCCGATGGTGCAGGAAACATTAGCCGATCTGATCACCGAGATTGAAGCGGGCTGGGCGATCGTCGCCCAAATGATCCAGCAGTTTGACCGGGTGCACACGTACGGTGCCGGTACGGAGGCCGATTACAAGCTGCTGCGCATCCTACTGTCGCTTGCCAAATACCGCTGCAGCGAACTGGGAGTGACGGCGGCCAAGCGTTCACTGGAACTGCACGGGGGCAATGGGTATATCGAAGAATATGTGACGCCGCGGTTGCTGCGCGACGCGGTGGTCAATCCGGTGTGGGAAGGAACGGCGAACATCCAGGCGCTGGAGGTGTTGAAAACGCTGCAAAAAGGGGGAGGTGAGCCGTTCATTGAAGACCTCCGCAGTACGTTGGCGCAAATCGAGCATCCGAAACCGGCGGAGCTGAAACAGACCTTGACGGAAGTCGCCGATCGGGTGGAACACCTGATCCGCCACATCCTGGCCGAGGATGAACTGACCCAGACGGCGGTGGCGAAAAAATTGGCCGACGCGATGTACGATGTGTACAGCGCCATCCACCTGCTGGAGGAAGCGCAGTACGATCTGCAGACGGACGGAGACGGCAGAAGGTTGCTGGCAGTCGAGCACTGGTGCCGGTTGAGTGTGCGACCGGACCGGGAACGCGAAATTTTGGCCGGGCGGACGATTTCGGACAGCGCGTTTCGTTCGCTTGTACAGTTTGCAGTCTGGGCCGGTGAGGAAAGGGAACGCCGATGATGGGATGCTGATCGATATCGGTCCGCAGAGTTTGCTGCGCGACTTGGCTGATTTTTACCGGACACACGATTTTGATCTGGTCGCGTTGACCCATTTCGAGGACAGCCAAGGGGGCTGTCCTTTCGACTAGCCGGATGCAACTTGGCCGGCTTAGGTCATACCTCAAACCGTTCTGCAATCTGGTGGATTTTGTCGGAAACGTTCCGCAGGCGGGCCGTTTGATCGGCCAGTTGTTCGGTCGCATTGTATTGCGTTTCGCCGGCTGCGGCTACTTCTTGCGCAGACAGGGTGAACGAGTCGGAAATCTCCCGGACTTTTTCAATGCGCGATTCAATGTCATCGACGCTGCGCAACACGTCTGCCATGATGGTCGAGTTGCGGGTGGTTTGAACGGCGGTGACCGAAGATTTGTCTGTCAGGGTCTGAATCAACGTTTGCAATTCCTGCACCAGCCGAATTCCCTGCTCCACTTCCAGCCGTTCCTCCTGCACGATGGTGGCTGCCTGATTCGACTTCAGCATGATCGCTCCCGCTAGTTGCATCACGCCCGACGCCACTTCATCGGAGCGCGCCGCCAATTTGCGCACCTCATCCGCTACCACGGCAAATCCTCTGCCTTCGGCCCCCGCACGGGCAGCCTCGATTGCCGCGTTCAACGCCAGCAGATTGGTTTGCTCGGCGATTTCGCGGATGTCACGAATCATTTGCTCAATGCCTGCCGCCTGTTTTTCCAACTCTTGCATCGACGCTTCGGCCGTCAGGCTGGCCGCTTGAATTCGTTGCATTTGCGCCTGCAACGTGTTCGTTTTTTCCATGCCTTGCTTCGCCACGCTTTCCGCTTCCTGCGACAGTTGGCTGGTCGCTTGCAGGTCGGCGCCCGCCTGTCTGATTTTGCTTGCGATCTGTTTCAAAATTTGTTCCGTCTCCCGCACCAGACCGGTCTGCTGCTGCGAACCGCTGCTCATCTGCTGCAGGCTGGCGGACAACTGTTGGGAAGCGGCCACCAGGTCGTGCACCATCTGTTCCTGTTTGCCGCTGATGTCCTGCGTGGAAACGGAGGCGTTGCGCAGCTCCTTCAGGATATTCTGCATGCCGATCGCCAGTTTGTTGATTTCAAACGCCATTTGCCCGAATTCGTCGCGCCGGCCCGTTTCCGCCCGTTTTGTCAGTTTGCCGGAGGAAACCGATTTGGTAACCGCCATCCACTGTTTCCAATTCCGCAAAAAATCGCGGAACATCAACCGGCTTGCGAGGATCGCAAGCAACAGGGAGACAGCCGTAAAAATCGTCCGCAGCAGCAGCGAATCGCCCACCCAGATTCCGGCTGCGGCCAGTAGGGTCGGCGCGGCGCAGGCGCCGAGGATTTTCCAGCCGAGCGAGGCGGACCGGATGATGATCCCCAACCGAAGGTTGTAGGCTGGCTTTCCATTGATCCGCACCGGCGCCGCTGCATCCAGCAGGAATTCGCCCGTGTCCCGGTGATACGGCTGCGCGATCGGCTGCAGCGTCTGGGCGGCTGTTTTCTCCATTTTCGAATTGAAAAAGTGCATTCCTTCCCGCAAGCGGTTGGTATGTAATACGGCGAGCCCATTTTCCCGCGACACGAGCACGAAATACTCATCTCCGTCGAGATGGCGGTCGAGCTGTTCGCGCAGCTCGGGAGTCGCCTCTTCCAGCGTCCGCTGGGCCAATATTCTTTCCAGTTCGTCTGCTGCCGCCTGCACTTTCGCCAATGCCCGTTTTTCCAGTTTGGAAGACACTTTCACGTGAGATTCCCCCCGGTGTTGGTCGAATTGCGGAACTCCTTACTCTATTCAATTCGCAAATAAATTGAACATTCCTGTCTGTTTGCTTCATCACGCAGGAAAAAAGGTCCCACCTGAACCGGTGGGAACCGTCTACATCCCGATATATTTTGCGTAGAGGGTGCGGGCGACAGCCGGATCGGACGTTCCCTGCACCAGCACACGGCCGTCCGGAAAAATCACCAGTTTTTGCTCGCCCGGTTGGAAACGCAGCAAAAATTTGTTCCGTTCGGTTGCACCCAGCGGGGACAGCCTGCGCTGGAGGGCATCCAGATCGAGCTGCATCTCCGCTTGCGGCGAGATTTGGATTGTGTCGCGACCGCACAGACTGGTCGCTTCCGTGCCGGACCGCGGTTCCAAATAGTCGAACTGCCGCATGCCGCAGCACGGACAATCGGGCCGTCTGGCGCCTTTCACATTCACCTCCGAAAGGTGGTGGTCCCAAAGCGAGACATGCAGCATCGAGGGGCGCAGCGCCGCGTGATCACCAACCAGGAGTTTCATCGCCTCGACCGCTTGAAACGACGCGACGATATGAATCAAGGGGCCGATTACGCCCGCTGTGTCGCATGTCGGCGTGCTGCCCGGCGCCGGTGGTGAATCGAACAGGCAGCGCAAACAGGGCGTCTCGCCGGGGCGAATCGTGAGCGTCATCCCATGAGCGCTGACACCGCCAGCATAGATCCAGGGGATCCCGTGCTTGACGCAAACGTCGTTGATCAGAAAGCGAACCTGAAAATTATCGGTTCCGTCCAGCACCAGATCGACATCCGCCAACAGCCTCTCCGCATTTTGCCACGTCAGGTCGGCGATTACCGGCTCCACCTCGACGCCGGAATTGATCCGCTGCAACTTGTCGGCTGCTGCAGCCGCTTTCGGAATTCCCTCCCGTGCATCGTTCTCGTCATACAGCATTTGCCGCTGCAGATTGCTTTCTTCGACAAAGTCGCGGTCGATCAGACGGACAAAACCGACGCCCGCCCGGACCATGTGGTTCGCCAGCACCGTGCCGAGCGCGCCCATGCCGACGATCGCCAACCGGCTGTTGAGCAATTTTTGTTGACCCGACTCGCCGATCGGGGCGAACAGGATTTGTCTCGAATAACGCATATGGTCCATGGCGAATCACCTCCTGCACAGGTACGGTTGTTCCAGCGGATTGCGAGTAGATGCGGCAATCCCCGCCACGCCCGGATTGGATTTTTCGCAAGTCGATTATTCCAACGGATGGGCGAGCGGATTCCAGGGGCCTTGCTGGTGTCCCTTCCACTCGGAGCCATCTTCCCACACTTCTTTCTTCCAGATCGGCACGATCTGTTTCAACCGTTCGATCGCATACCTTCCCGCTTCAAACGCGGCTGCCCGGTGCGGAGTGGCGACCGCGATGACGACGGCCGCTTCCTCAATCTCCAGTTTGCCGATGCGGTGACTGATGGCCACTTGCGTGCCGGGCCATTTTGCTTCGATTTCGGCGGCGATTTCCGCCATTTTCTTGACCGCCATTTGCGGATAGGCTTCGTATTCCAGATGCAAGGTGCGCTGGCCGTTGGTAAACTCACGGACCGTGCCGACAAATGTCAGGACAGCGCCCGCGTAAGGGTTGGACACTTTTCGGATCAGCCTGTCGGATGACAGGGGCTCTGTCGTGATTTCAAACCGCGGATCGTTCCCGGAACCGCCAGATACGGGGGGGATCACAGCCAGCTCGTCACCTTCCCGGATCACGGTGGCGCGATCCGCATATTCCTGATTGACCGACACAAAGCATCGGCCCAGCAGTTCGGCCGCGGCTGGAAAATCGGCCTGCAGCTTGGCCAGCAAATCGCCGGCCGTCGCTCCTTCCTGCAAGCGAACGGTGTATTCGCGATGTCCGGTTGCCTCGGCGACGCCGGCAAAAAAACGGATTGTATGCTCCATGTCGATTCCCCCTGTTCAAAACATATCATATCATACTAGCAGTTTCTTCCCTAATCAATAGGGTAAACGATTGGTACCGAATTTGGTAGTCGACTGCATGTTTCGGGCAACTCTCTCCGTGTCCGCTTTCCTGCAGCAAGAATGGCGATGCGCCGGGCTTTCAGCCAAAAGCGTCAAAAGCTGCGATTTCGTGCGGGAAGTCAAGTGAACGGGCGAGGAATTGTCACTCCCCGCCCGTTTCCGCCTTGCCAGGTTCCCCTTCCACCTCGACCAGTTCACCTCGCTGCACCGGCCCGGCGTTCGGGATGTTCTGCATCACCACACCCCCGCCTTCGTTTTCCATGCGGTCCATTTCCTCCGCCGCGTCTTTTTCTCCTTGAAAATGCACATCATCGTATCCCATCGTGCAATCCCTCCATCTTGCCTGAATTTACCCATAGAATGCACGGAACCGCCGGAGTTATGTAATGCCATGGTTTGCTGCAACAAACCGCTCTGTTTTTGTATGAAACATTGGCTGGAAATCCATACTAATGCCAAAGAATGACAGAGAATCCGTCAGAAGGGCATGGTTGAGATGGCGATTCTTCCGCAGCGGGCGTCCGCCGGTCAGGTTCGGGCAGCCGGGCCCGTGCGATGCGATTTGAAAACCAAGCGGCTGATCCCGCGCCTGCAGCCTGGGGAGATCGCCGTGCTGGCACACGAAGATCTGGATGAAATCGCGGCGCAAGGGTTGATTGAAGCCCGCGTCGCGGCGGTTGTCAATACGCGATGTTCGATGACGGGGCGCTACCCAAATCGCGGCCCGTTGCTTTTGTTGCAGGCGGGCATCCCGCTGCTCGACGCCGAGCCGGAGGAAGACAGCGGGCAAAGCCTGATCGATCGGGTGCATGACGGGGATTGGATGACCATTCTCGACGGTGTTTTGTATGTGTGGGATCGCTACGCGGGAAGGGCTGAAGTGTTGACAAGCGGGGAGATCGGCCGCCGCATGGAGTTGGCCCAATCGAACGCGCCCACCGAATTGCGGCGGTTTCTCGATAACACCCTGCAATACGCGGGCCGGGAAAAAGATTTTTTTCTCGGACCGCTGCCGGTGCCGGACTTGCAGACCCGCATCCGCGGCAAGCACGTGCTGGTGGTTGTACGTGGCAGTACGTACCGGGAAGATTTGCAGGCGATCTCCCATTACATCCGGGAGCAAAAACCGGTGCTGATCGGGGTGGACGGCGGGGCGGACGCCTTGCTGCAGGCCGGTTTTCGCCCGCATCTGATCGTTGGCGACATGGATTCTGTCTCCGATGCGGGGTTGGCCTGCGGGGCGGAGCTGCTGGTGCACGCGTATCTGGACGGCAGGGCGCCGGGGCTGCAACGAATCGAGCGGCTCGGTTTGCGCGCGCACAAATATCCCGCTCCCGGTACCAGTGAAGACATCGCCATGCTTGTCGCGCACGAGCTGGGGGCCGAACTGATCGTCGCCGTGGGGACGCATACGAATATGGTCGATTTTCTGGAAAAAGGACGCAAGGGCATGGCCAGCACTCTCTTGACACGGCTGCGGGTCGGGCCGAAACTGGTGGACGCGAAAGGAGTCAGTCAGCTGTACCAGACCCGTGTTTCGTGGAATGGGGTGCTGGTGGTGATACTGGCCACGCTGCTGCCGGTGGCGGTGCTGGCGGCAGTCAATCCGGTGGTTCGCAATATCCTGCGGATCCTGTACTGGAAACTGAAACTGTTGTTCGCATAGGAGGTGGCCGGATGTACGGATTCCGCTATCACCTCGTGACGGTCATCGCCGTGTTCATGGCGCTGGGGATCGGCATTTTATTGGGCGGGGCGGTTGGACCGGAGCTGTTTCCGAAGGAACAGGTGGCGCTCTTGGATCGTCTGGAAGAAAAATACAACGGGCTGCGGGCCGAAAACTCGAAATGGATGCGCAAGGTATCGGAGCTGACGCGGCAGACGAACCAGTACGACCAGGCGATCCGGCAGCTGGGCGATCCGTACGTGAAAGACAAGCTGGCCGGCAAAAGAATCGTGCTCGTTCAACTGGAAAAAGCGGATGCGACGAAAATCGCCGGCTGGCTGCAAAACGCGGGCGCCCAGATTCTGGCGACGGTCAAACTGAAAGACCCGGACTCGTTTCTCGACGGGTCGACGTTGCCGGCGTTGGCGCAGGGCCTCGGCATTCCCGCGGAGACGGGCGGTGCCGCCATCTACTCCCATTCGGCGCAATCGCTGGCGAACAGCATTACCGGGACGGCTTCTGCCGCCTGGGCGGATTTTTTGCAGGACAGCGGGTGGGTGCAGATCCGCGGCCAATTGGGGGGCCGGCCGGACGCGGTGGTGGTGCTCGGCGGACTCGGCAAAAATTCGCAAGCGCGGCTGCAGTTGTTCGATATCCCTTTGCTAAAAGAGATTCGCAAACAAAATGTGCGAATTGTCGGGGCGGAGCGGTCGGACAACGAAACTTCGATCGTGCCGGCCTATCGCAGCCTTGGCATCCCGACGGTCGACAACTGCGATCAGGCGAGCGGGCTACTGTCGCTGGTTGAGCTGATCAATGGCAAACAGGGCCATTTTGGCGTCAAGCCAACGGCCGAATCTTTGATCCCGCCGTTGGACAATTCGTAGCGTTCAATCTTGGTCTCCTGTCGGATCGAAGCAGGAGGATAACGGAGGTGGAAAGCGTGCGTGTGGGAGTGATGATTCCCGCCTATAACGAGGCGGAGCGGATCCGGATGACGATTCAGGCGGTCCGTTCCCTGCCGCAAGTGGCGGAAATTCTGGTGGTCGATGACGGTTCGACCGACGACACCATATCGGAAGCGCTGCGGGCGGGGGCACGGGTGGTGTGGCACGGGAAAAATTACGGCAAGGGGCAGGCGTTAAAAACCGGCCTGCAGTCGATTCAGAGCGAAATTGTGGCCGTGGTGGACGCCGACATGGGCGAGCAGGCGGTGGAGATTCAGAAACTGATCGAACCGGTGGCAAACGGGGAGGCTGACATGACGGTCGGCGTGTTTCCGCCGCTGCAGGGGAAGGGAGGGTTCGGAATGGTGAAGGGGATCGCGCGCTGGGGGATCCGGCGGTTGACCGGTTTTTCTGCAGAAGCGCCGTTGTCGGGTCAGCGGGCGCTGAGCAAAAAATTGGCCCGGCAGCTCAACATCGCTGACGGGTACGGTGCGGAGGTGAAGATGACGATCGATGCGTTGCGGGCCGGCTGGCGGGTGGTGGAAGTGCCGGTTGCGATGCACAACCGCGAATACGGGCGGACAATACGCGGGTTCCTGCATCGGGGCAGGCAATTTTTGCACGTTTTGCGGGCGCTGCTGGAGTGTTGGAACGATTCCCCGGCGCTGCCGGACGTTGACCGGGAAGTGGAACGGCCGACAGCCGGGTGGAGGTGATGGCCGGTGGGGGGCTTGGGGCAGACAGACTTGATCTGTTTCGGAATGTCGGCTGCGGGTTGTTTGGTCAGTGCGGCTGTGACCCGCCGGTTGCTGCCCGCCTATTGCCGGATGGCGGCGAAAGCCGGGTGGTTGCGCCCCAATTACAAAGGAGAGCGGATCCCGGTGAGCGCCGGAGCGATCATGGTGTTGGCGTTTCTGGCTGCAGGGGTGCCGGTGCTGCTGGTTGACAAGCTTGTGCGGCTTGACACAGGCATCGAACAGGCTCTTCTGTTGGCGGTTGGCATGGGATTTCTCGGTCTGTTGGACGACATGGTCGGATCGCGCGAAGCGGCCGGTCTGAAAGGACATTTGCGAAAATGGGTGATGGAAGGCGAAGTTACAACCGGTCTATTGAAGGCAGCCGGCGGTCTGATGCTTGCGTTGGGGGCGGCGGTGGCCGCGTCGCCGGCGGAACACGCGGATTGGAACGGTAAGCTGGTGCTGTCGATTTTACTGGACGGGCTGGTGATCGCGCTGATGGCCAATTGGATCAATCTTTTGGATGTCCGCCCCGGCCGAGCATTGAAAGCCAGTTTGTTGAAAATTGGCGGATTGCTATGGTTTGTGCCGTTCGATGCATCGGTGTTGCTGCTGTTGCTGGCCGGTGCGGTAGCCGCCTATTTTCCGGCCGATCTCAGGGGCAGAGCGATGATGGGGGATGTGGGCGCCAATTTTATCGGAGGCATGTTGGGGTATGCGATCGTCAGATCATTCGGGTTGGCAGCCACGGCGGGAGTGCTTGCAGTCCTCGCCGGTCTGCACTGGTATACGGAATCCCGTTCGTTGAGCAAACTGATCGAACAGAACAGGTGGCTGACATGGATGGACGAACTGGGGCGGGATGAGGCGCAATGACAGACGCGCCTTATTTTTCCCGCTCCTTCTGCAGTTTCCAGGCGGGCTTGCGGACCAGACCGCGCTTTTTGTCGCGGTAGTAGATGAATCCGCCGAGGAAGAAAAGCCCGCCGAGCATCAAAATCGAGCCGAGCAAAATCCGCCACCAGACGACGGCGGCTGGATTGCTGATCGAGTCCATCACGGCAACCCGGATCAGATTCAGTCCGTATCCGGACAGCAGAAAAATCCCGATCAAAATCAGCCAGGAAACCAACCGCAGCATCGTAATCCTTCCTTTCTTGCTTCAATATACAAGATCAAACCGGCTTGCACAAGGGATTTTCCGGATTTTGCCGGATGTTTCAACTTTCCTGGCTGCTGGATTGTGTTAGAATGTGTATGAAGAATATTTCCTGAAATTTTTTTCATATATAAGACTGGGTGAGGATGTATGAAGCGGGTATTGTTGATTGGAGCCGGCAAGGGCGGCTCGTCGATTCTTCGGGTGTTGACGGAAAGGGGGCAGGTTCAGGTGGTAGGCGTGATCGACCTGGATGACCAGGCGCCGGGCATCCAGTTGGCCCGCCAGTTGGGCATTCCGACAGGCCGGACGTTTGAGCCGTTTTTGACGGAAGCGTTGGACCTTGTGATTGAGGCGACCGGTTCCGGCGAAGCGTATCAAAAAATCCTCGAACGTTTGCCGGCACACGTGATCCTGATTCCAGGGGACATCGCCCAATTGCTGATGTCGCTGATCGAAGAGAAGGAGCGGCTGATCCGCCGCTTGACGCAGCAGCGGCATGAGCTGGACGTGATTTTGAATTCCACGCACGACGGCATGATCGCAGTCGACCAAAACGGCATCATCACGCTGTTCAATGCGGCAGCCGAGCGGATCATGGGCATTCGTTCGGAGGATGCGATCGGCTATCCCGCACAAGAGGTGATCCCCAACACGCGGCTGCATCTGGTGCTGCAATCGGGGCAGCAGGAGTTGAACCAACTGCAATGGCTGGAGGATACGAGGATCATCACCAACCGGGTGCCGGTCACCGACGACGCGGGGAAACTGATCGGCGCCGTCGCCGTGTTTCGCGACGTGACGGAAGTGCAGGAACTGGTGGAGGAAGTCACCAACTTAAAAGAGATCCAATCGCTGTTAAGCGCGATCATTCATTCGACGCAAGACGCGATTTCGGTGGTCGATGAAAAGGGGCACGGACTGCTGATCAATCCGGCCTACACCCGCTTGACCGGACTTACGGAGAAAGATGTGCTGGGCAAACCGGCGACAGTCGACATTGCGGAAGGGGAAAGCATGCACATGCACGTCCTGCAGACCGGCCAGCCCGTGCGGGGCGTGCAGATGAAAGTCGGCCCCAACCGCAAGGAAGTATTGGTCAACGTCGCACCGGTGCTGGTCGAGGGGAACCTGCGGGGCAGCGTCGCGGTGATTCAGGATATCTCGGAGATCAAGAAGCTGTCGGATGAACTGGACGAAGCGAAACAATTGATCCGCAAGCTGGAAGCGAAATACACGTTCGAAGATATTATCGGGACATCGCCCGAAATGCAGATGGCGATCGAGCAGGCGAAGATTGCGGCCCAGACGCCGGCGACCGTGCTGCTGCGGGGGGAATCGGGAACCGGCAAAGAGTTGTTCGCCCATGCGATCCACAGCGCGTCTGTCCGCCGGTACAACCAGTTTATCCGGGTGAACTGCGCCGCCATCTCCGAGACATTGCTGGAAAGCGAACTGTTCGGCTATGTGGAAGGGGCTTTCACCGGCGCCGCCCGCGGCGGCAAGAAAGGGCTGTTTGAAGAGGCGTCCGGCGGTACTATTTTTCTCGATGAAATCGGTGAACTGTCAGTCAGCACGCAGGCGAAGATTTTGCGCGTGCTGCAGGAAAAAGAGATTTTGCGGGTTGGCTCGTCGAAACCGATCGCTGTCGACGTCCGGGTGATCGCCGCCACGCACGTCGATCTGGAACAGGCGATCCGCAGCGGCCGCTTTCGGGAAGATCTGTACTACCGATTAAACGTGCTGCCGATCGTGATTCCCCCGCTGCGGGAACGAAAAACGGACCTGCTGCCGCTGTGCCACAAACTGATCCGCAAGTTCAATCAGGAGTACGGCCGCAATGTGGAGCGGATTTCAGACGCGGCGTTTGCCAAAATGTTGGCCTATGACTGGCCCGGCAACGTCCGCGAACTGGAAAACGTGCTGGGACGGGCGATCATCAACATGAAATTTACCGAAACGGTGATTGAGGCGGAACATCTGCCGGAACTCCAACAATCCCGGCAGCCGCAGGAAGCGAAAAAATCGGGAGCGGAAGCGGACCGGACGCTGCAGACGCTCGAGCAGGCGGTCGCTGAAACGGAGCGAAACCTGATCCTGCGGGCGCTGGAAGCGAGCGCCGGTAACAAGACGAAGGCGGCCCAGATGTTGGGTGTATCCGTCCGACATCTGTACAACAAGTTGGAGAAATACGGAATCCAGCAGACTGATCGGATATGAAAATTATTTCATGAAATAAATTTCAGGGACGTGAACAGAAGTTCACAATTTGTTCAAAAAACCCCTGCAAAACGCTTGAAATCGCTGTTATAAATGTTGGCACGCTCCTTGCATAGTAACTGGCGGGGAAGCAAATTTTTCCCCGTTCACCTCTTTGCTTACAGAAACGGAATGTGATAAGGTGGAGGTATCATGAGTTGATATTAATACCTGATCACAATTCCCTGCAAAATTCCTTGAGGGGGCAGGTCACATGAAGGTTTTCGAGTACATGCAAAAATACGACTACGAGCAACTGGTTTTCTGCCACGACGAAGCGTCCGGTCTGAAAGCGATCATCGCCATTCACGACACCACGCTAGGGCCGGCGCTGGGCGGATGCCGGATGTGGACATATGCGACAGAAGAAGAAGCGATTCAGGACGCGCTGCGCCTGGCGCGCGGCATGACCTACAAAAACGCGGCGGCAGGGTTAAACCTTGGCGGCGGCAAAACGGTGGTCATCGGCAATCCGCGGACTGACAAGAGCGAAGCGCTGTTCCGCGCGTTGGGGCGGTACGTGCAAAGCCTGAACGGCCGCTACATCACGGCGGAAGATGTCGGGACGACGGTGCACGATATGGACATCATTCACCAGGAAACGAAATATGTAACCGGCGTCTCGGAAACATACGGTTCGTCCGGCAACCCGTCGCCGATGACGGCACTCGGCGTGTTCCGCGGCATGCAGGCGACGGCGAAGGAAGCGTTCGGCTCCGACTCGCTGGAGGGCAAGGTCGTGGCCGTGCAAGGCGTCGGCAACGTCGGCTACTATTTGTGCAAACATCTGTATGAAGCGGGAGCCAAATTGATCGTCACCGACATCAACGAAGACAATGTGAAGCGTGCGGTCGAAGAGTTTGGGGCGCAAGCGGTCGCGCCGAACGATATCTTCGGCGTGGAATGCGATATCTTCGCACCCTGTGCGTTGGGCGCGGTGATCAATGACGAGACGATTCCGCAATTGAAATGCAAGGCGATCGCCGGGTCGGCCAACAACCAGCTGAAGGAAGACCGGCATGGCGACAAATTGCAGGAACTGGGAATCCTTTACGCGCCCGACTATGTGATCAACGCCGGCGGCGTGATCAATGTGGCGGATGAACTGGAAGGATACAATGCGGAACGGGCCCGCAAGAAAGTCGAAAATATCTACAACATCCTGCTCAATGTGTATCAGATCGCCAAAGAGCAAGGGATTCCGACCTACAAAGCAGCGGATCGTCTGGCGGAGCAACGGATCGAAACGATGCGTCGGACGCGCAGCAACTTCCTGGTGAACGAACGGAGCCTGCACAGCAAGTGACGCTTTTTTCCATAATCAATCAGCGGAACGAACGAGTCCCGGCAGCGCATGGAGCACCGCTTCAGTGCACCGCCGGGCCTCACAGGGGGGCATATGGTGGAACAATATGATGTCGTGATTGTTGGCGGCGGGACCGGCGGCTATGTGGCTGCCATCCGCGCTGCCCAATTGAGGCTGAAAGTCGCGGTCGTCGAACAGGCAAAAGTCGGTGGCACCTGCCTGCACAAGGGCTGCATCCCGTCGAAAGCGATGCTGAAAAGCGCCGAGATGTTCCAGGCGGCGAAAAAGCTGGGCGAATTTGGCGTTGTGACAGGCGAGCCGACACTCGATTTTGCAAAAGTGATGGAACGGAAATCGAAAATCGTCGCGCAACTGCACAAAGGGGTGCAGCATCTTCTGAAAAAGAACAACGTACCGGTCATCGAAGGGTTCGGCCGGGTGATGGGACCTTCCATTTTTTCGCCGCGGGCAGGTGCCGTGCGGGTTGAAAGGCCGGATGGAGAGTCTGAAATTCTGACGCCCAATCATGTGATCATCGCCACCGGTTCGCGTCCGAAAGCGCTTCCCGGGCTTGCATTCGACGGAGACAAAATCATCAACTCGGACCACGCGTTGGAACTGACGGAAGTTCCCAAATCGATGATCATTATCGGTGCCGGCGCGATCGGGGTGGAATGGGCGTCGATGCTGAACGACTTCGGTTGTGACGTGACCCTTGTCGAATCGATGCCGCACATTCTGCCGCAGGAAGACGAAGAGGTGGCGAACGAACTGGCCCGCAACTTCAAGAAACGCAGGATGAAAATTTTGACCGGTGCCAAGGTGCTGCCGGAGACGGTACAAATCGAAGGCGATCAAGTGTCGGTCCAGGTTCAGCAGGGTGACAGGACGGAAACGCTGCGGGCCGAGAAAATCCTCATTGCGGTAGGACGGGAAGCGGCGATCGACAACATCGGCCTGGAAGCAACGGAAGTCCGTGTGGAACGAGGCTTTATCAAAGTGAATCGGTTTATGCAGACGGCCGAGTCCAACATTTTTGCCATCGGAGACGCGATCGGCGGCCTGCAGTTGGCCCATGTGGCGGACCATGAAGGGATTGTGGCGGTGGAGAAGATCGCCGGACTCGATCCGCATCCGATCCACTACGATCACGTGCCGCGGTGCACCTATTCGCGGCCGGAAGTGGCCAGTGTCGGGATCACCGAAAAGCAGGCGAGAGAGCGCGGGCATCAGGTGAAAGTCGGGAATTTTCCGTTCCGCGCCATCGGCAAGGCGCTGGTCAACGGAGAAATCGACGGGTTTGTCAAAATCGTCTCGGACGCTGAGACGAATGACCTGCTCGGCGTCCATATGGTCGGTCCGCATGTGACAGACATGGTTTCGGAAGCGGGGCTGGCGATGCTGCTGGATGCGACCGCATGGGAAGTCGGATTGTCGATCCATCCGCATCCGACGCTGGCGGAGGCGATTGGAGAGGCTGCATTGGCGGTGGAAGGCCGGGCGCTGCATATATAAGGCTTAATCGGCAAGCACTCTGGCGGGGATCCGATGGAAATCTCCGAGTGGTTGGCAGCATGTCAATTCCGGTTCCGAGCCGCGGGACCGGCTCCATAAAAAGTGAAATCTTCCGTGCGGGGGGAGTCAAAGTGAGCAAGCATGAAGAGTTGGGCCTGACGAACGAGCAATTGTTAGAAATGTATTACTACATGCTGCTGGCGCGGCGTCTTGATGAGCGCCAGTGGTTGTTGAACCGGGCGGGCAAAGTCCCGTTCGTGATCTCCTGCCAGGGGCAGGAAGCCGCGCAGGTGGGGGCTGCCTACGCGCTCGACCGCCAGCATGATTATGTTTGTCCGTACTATCGCGATCTCGGGGTTGCCCTCGTGTTTGGCCAGACGGCGCGCGATGTGATGATGTCCGCGTTTGCGAAACCGGAAGATCCGAACTCGGGCGGACGCCAGATGCCTGGCCACTTCGGCGGCAAAAAATACCGCATTGTCACCGGTTCTTCGCCCGTGGCGACACAGGTTCCGCACGCTGTCGGGATCGCGTTGGCCGCCAAAATGCGGCGGGAACCGACTGTGGCCTTCACCTCGCTGGGCGAAGGCTCGACCAACCAGGGGGATTTTCATGAAGCCTGCAACTTCGCGGGCGTCCACAAGCTGCCCGTGATTTTCTATGTGGAAAACAACAAATACGCGATCTCCGTCCCGCTCAGCAAGCAGCTGGGCTGCGAGAACGTCGCGGATCGGGCGATCGGATACGGGTTTCCCGGTGTGATTGTGGACGGCAACGATGTGCTGGAAGTCTATCGCGTGTTTAAACAAGCGCGCGAGCGGGCGATCAAAGGGGAAGGACCGACGTTGATCGAGGCGAAGACGTACCGGTTGGTGCCGCACTCGTCCGACGACGACGATCGCAGCTACCGTACCCGCGAAGAGGTGGAGGAAGCGAAAAAACACGACCCGATTCTCAAGTTTCGCAACTACCTTATGGCGGAAGGAATCCTGACCGACGAACTGGTCAACGAGTATGAGACTCGCGTCATGAAAGAAGTGAATGAAGCGACGGAAGCGGCGGAAAAAGCGCCCTATGCGGAACCGGAAAGCGCGCTGCTTCACGTATACGCAGAGTAGGGGGAGCGGGGAAACATGGCGATCAAATCATACATTGAAGCGGTGACGGAAGCGTTGGCCGAAGAGATGGAAAAAGACCCGCGCGTCTTTGTGCTGGGTGAAGACGTCGGCGTGCGCGGCGGGGTGTTCCGGGCAACAGCCGGTTTAATCGAGCGGTTTGGCGAGGAGCGGGTGATGGACACGCCGCTGGCCGAATCGGCGATCGTTGGCGTGGCGATCGGCGCCGCGATGGTCGGCATGCGTCCGGTGGCGGAGATCCAGTTTGCCGATTTTATTATGCCGGCGTACAACCAGATTGTTTCGGAAGCCGCCCGGATTCGCTACCGTTCCAACGGCGACTGGAATTGCCCGATCACCATTCGCGCGCCCTACGGCGGCGGCGTGCACGGGGCGCTGTATCACTCGCAAAGCGTCGAGGCGCTTTTTCACCATGTTCCCGGGCTGAAGATCGTTGCGCCCTCCACGCCGTATGAGGTGAAAGGCCTGCTGAAAGCCGCGATCCGCGACGAGGACCCGGTGATTTTTTTCGAACATAAACGCTGCTACCGTCTGATCAAGGGAGAAGTTCCGGAAGAAGACTATGTGCTGCCGATCGGCAAGGCGAATGTGAAGCGGGAAGGCACCGACATCACGGTCTTCACGTACGGGCTGATGGTTCATTTCTGTCTGGAAGCGGCGGAAGCGCTGGCGCAGGAAGGCATTTCGGTGCATGTGGTCGACCTGGTCAGCATCCGGCCGCTTGACGTCGAAACCATTCTGGAAGCGGCGCGAAAAACGGGCAAAGTTCTGATCGTGCACGAAGACAACAAATTTGGCGGGGTCGGAGCCGAAGTGTCCGCCATCATTTCGGAAGAGGCACTGTTTGATCTGGATGCGCCGATCATGCGGCTGTGCGGTCCGGAAATCCCGGCGATGCCCTACAGCCCGCCGCTGGAAAAATTCTACCTGTTGAACCCGACGAAGATCGCCGATGCGATGCGAAAATTGGCCGAGTTCTAGACGCAGCCCGGAACGGGTGAACCTGATGCAAGGAGGTTGTCGAATGGCGGAAATCAAGATGCCCCAACTGGGCGAATCGGTGACGGAAGGCACGATTGCCAAATGGCTGAAACAGCCTGGCGACCGGATCAACAAATACGACCCGCTGTGCGAAGTGATTACAGACAAGGTGAACGCGGAGGTGCCCTCCGATTTTGCAGGTGTCTTGACAAAAATTCTGGTACACGAGGGAGAGACCGTCCCGGTCGGCACGGTGATCGCCGTCGTCGAAGAGGTGGGGGCGGAAGTCCCGGCAGAAGAAGCAAAAGCTGCGCCAGCGGCAGCGGCGGTGGGAGCGGCTGCAGAGGGGGTTGCAGCCGAGCCGGCAGCAGTTGCGGACCGCGGGAATGCGGCAACGGTGTTTGCAGCAGCGGACGGGGAGGCGAGAGCCCGTTTTTCGCCGGCTGTGATGCGTTTGCTGCAGGAGCATAACCTGGATCCCTCACAGATCAAGGGGACGGGAGCAGGCGGGCGGATCACCCGCAAAGACGTTCTTGCTTTCATTGAACAGGGAGGAGCGGCGCAACGGCTGATCAAAACGGAAGAAGACCTGTCCTCGGTCGCTGTTCCGACAAAACCGGCGACAGGATCTGTTCCGGTTCAGGTTGCCGCACCAAAAACGACTGTGGAGACCGGGGACGAGCGGCCGGCTAATGGCGCAACAGTTGCAGCCCCGGCGGCGAAACCGGCAGAGCGGTTAGCGGAAGAGGGGGATACGGTGATTCCTGTTACCCCGATCCGGGCCACCATCGCCAAGCGGATGGTGGAAAGCAAGCATACGGCTCCGCATGCCTGGACGATGGTGGAAGCGGATGTCACCAGCCTGGTCAAATTCCGTGAATCAGTGAAAGACGAGTTCAAGCGAAAAGAAGGAATTTCGCTCACCTTCCTGCCGTTTTTCATCAAAGCGGTCGTCGAGTCGTTGAAGGAATTCCCGGTGTTGAACTCGACATGGGCGGGAGATAAGATTATTATAAAGAAACGGATCAATATCTCGATTGCGGTGGCGACCGACGATGCTCTGTTTGTACCGGTCATCAAGGATGCCGACCGCATGTCGATCCTCGGGCTTGCCCATGCGATTCATGAGCTGGCTGCCAAGGCGCGGGCGGGGAAACTGGCACCGGATGATATTTCGGGCGGAACGTTTACCGTCAACAATACGGGAGCATTCGGCTCGATCCTGTCGCAGCCGATCATCAACTCGCCGCAAGCCGCGATTCTCTCGATGGAATCGATTGTCAAGCGTCCGGTTGTGCTGGAAAACGACGCGATTGCCATCCGCTCGATGGTCAACCTGTGCCTGTCGCTCGATCACCGCGTGCTGGACGGGTTGGTCTGCGGCAAGTTCCTGACTGCAGTCAAGCAGCGGTTGGAGTCGTTCGACGGGAGCAAGGTGAGTCTTTACTAGACGATCACAGCCGCCGGCCGCGCGCTTTTGCCATCACTTGGGCACAAGTCACGCTTTGGCACGAAAGTGCCAAGTCGTGCTATGGAGGTGGGACAGGTGGAAGAACTGAACGTCTTGAACGAGACGACGCAAGAATCGAAACCGCTTCGCCGGCCGGAGTGGCTGAAGATACGACTCAACACCAACCAGAATTTCACGGAACTGAAAGAGCTGATGCGGGGGAACCGGCTGCATACGGTTTGCGAGGAAGCCCGCTGCCCCAACATCTTCGAATGTTGGGCGAACCGGACGGCTACCTTTATGATTCTCGGCTCGATCTGCACGCGAGCTTGCCGCTTCTGTGCAGTAACGACCGGCATGCCGACCGAACTGGACTGGGAGGAACCGCGGCGGGTGGCGGAATCGGTGGAAGTGATGGGGCTGCAGCACGTGGTCGTCACGTCTGTTGCGCGGGATGATTTGCACGATGGCGGAGCTGCCATTTTTGCCGCCACGATTCGCGCGATTCGGGAAAAGCGGCCGTGGTGTTCGGTCGAGGTGCTGATCCCTGATTTTCAGGGGAACTGGGACGCGCTGAAGGTCGTGATGGATGCCCGGCCGGACATTTTGAACCACAATGTGGAAACGGTTCGCCGCTTGTCGGACAAAGTCCGTGCCAAAGCCAAATACGACCGGTCGCTGGAACTGCTGCGCCGGGCGAAAGAGATGCAGCCGGACATTCCGACCAAATCGAGCATTATGCTGGGCGTTGGCGAAAGGTACGAAGAAGTGCTGGAAACGATGGACGATTTGCGGGCAGTTGATGTCGACATCATGACGATCGGCCAGTATCTGCAACCGACCAAGAAACATCTCGAGGTCGTGCGCTACTGGACGCCGGAAGAATTTGCCGCGCTTAAGGAAGAAGGCCTGAAACGGGGATTCAAGCATGTCGAATCCGGGCCGCTGGTGCGGAGTTCCTACCATGCGCACGAACAAGTTCAGCAGGCGGAAGCAAATGCCAAATAACCACATGCCCCTCGCGCAAGGCGGGGGTCTTTTTGCTTATCAGGAGGCGGGAGCAAGAGATGGTGACAACTTGCAAGATCATCGACCTGGGGAAAATCGAATACGGCGCGGCCTTTGAATTGCAAAAACAGGCGGTCCGGGAAGTGATGGCCGATAAATCGACCACCCGGGTCTATCTGTTGGAACATCCGCCTGTGTATACGATCGGCCGGGCGGGCGGGGAACATCATGTGCTGGTGGATGAACAGCAGCTCAAACAGTTGGGCATCTCCCTGTACGAAGTGGACCGCGGCGGCGACGTCACCTACCACGGCCCGGGGCAGTTGGTCGGCTATCCGATTTTGCCGCTGGCCCGTTGGGGAAATGATGTGCGCCGGTACATCCGGATGCTGGAGGAAGTGGTGATCCGCTTTTTGCGGGAATACGGAATCGAGAGCGGGCGCATCGAAGGGCTCTCCGGCGTTTGGGTCGGCAATGAAAAAATCTGCGCGATCGGCGTTAAGGCGAGCCGCGACAGGGCAGGCAAAAGTTTTATTACGTCGCACGGGTTCGCTTTGAATGTGCAGCCGGACCTGAGTCATTTTACCCATATTGTTCCGTGCGGCATTGTGGACAAGGGTGTGACATCGATGCAGCGACTGCTTGGCCGCGAGGTCCCAATGGACGAAGTCAAACGCGGGTGGGTGCGGTCGTTTGCGGAGGTGTTTGAAGTGCAATGCGTGTGGAAACGTGTGGCCGTTTAACCATTCTGTCTTAACTTCAGTACGTAGATTTCTCTTTCATGCTCGCCGGTTTTGTGAACAAGGTAGTGTGCCGATTGGGTCACTTCATCCAGTTGTCCTTTCATTTCGGCCACGTCTTGCTTCAGACCGGCGACATCGTTTTTGAGCCCAGCAACTTCTTCTTTGAGTACAGCTACGTCTTCTTTGAGCACGACCACATCGTGTTTGATGAGAAAATAGAGTATCATTGAGGCAGTAGGGGATCGTTTGCCTCGGTTTTTGGGCAATAGGATGCCCGGGAGGCCCATTCTCCTTCCATATTAAGGGGATTAATTAAGTTGATTAGGCTGTGACGTCAGCTGATTTTGTCACCACATAGCCTTTCTTCT